>JANLTA010000681.1:0-18574 GCA_031362705.1 Gemmataceae bacterium
CCCGCCGTGAAGGCCATGATCTAATGCCCGCAACCGATTTTTCGGCCTGGTCGCACCGATCCTTGGCGGGCCGACCTGTTTGTGTGATATGCCCTTCCCGCCGGGTTGCATCCCCTGCGCGGCGAGACGGGCATAGCACTCAAACAGGTCGGCCGGCAAAGGATCGTTGCGACCAGGCCGAAAATGCGGTGGCGGCAATTCGATCATGGCCTTCAGGTCGGGAATGGAGTCGTCTTTTCTCTCCGTAAAGCCCAGTGCGCTGGCGATGCACTTGGTGTTCAATGCGACACAGAAATAGCTGCCTGGCGCGATGACATTAAACGGCCAGCCATCAATGAATATCTTGTTGGACTCACGCAGTGAATCGACGGCATTCTGCCATTCTTTGTTGCTGTATTGGGCACGGCCGAGGTGACTCAAAGAGGAGGCAACAGCATGTGTGACATTGGGATCGGTGGGCATGGCCGTGTGAGCGGAGCGGATCAGCGTGACACCCTCGCGGGCCATCGAGATCGCTTCGGTCAATTGTTCCTGACCGGCTGCCGCTAGCGAAAGTTGATTCAGGTAGTTCGCCTGGGCCAAGTGACATCTGGGCACACCTACCCGATCACCGAATTTACGCAAGAGTGACAGCCCCTCTCGCAGCGCTAACTCGGCTTCCGGCCACTTTTTGGCCTTGCGCGCCGCCATGCCACGGAACAGCAGTACACCGTGTAAATCCCAAGCGGCCGAGGGATTATCAATTTGCTCTGCATACGCCGCCCGAGCGACAGATAATGCCCGTTCAGTGGCCGTGTAAACGGCATCGTATTCATCACGAACAAACAGATTTTCCGCCCAACTGTGAACCAACGTCAGGTATTCTGTTCGATATTGATCACCATCGATACGGTTGAGCAGCGTCTCGCCGTGGCGAGCGGCCTCTTCCCACGCGCTGTTGGCAGCAGGATCCTGTCGTTCGAAATAAACGGTTCCGAGGCGGCGACAAATCAACATTGCCTGCCGGCGCAACTGTGCATCGCCTGGCGTCTCGTTCAACAATCCGGTGTAATACCGACGAGCAACTTCCAGCATGTCCAGGCCTTCGCGCACGGTGCCCGGTTGGTGAACCAGTTGATGTCCACGTTCGATCATCTCGGTGATGGACTCACGGGCCTTGCCAAGCAATCGCCCATTGAGATCACGTTCGGCCGTCGCCGCATTGCGTTCGCCCATGGCTGTGTTGCGTTCTTCCTGGGCCTGTCCGTATGCCGTCGTCATACCGGCCGAACCGATTGCAACCGCGAGAACCAACGCAATGGACAAGCCGGACACGGCAGGATGGCGCCGGCACCATCGCAGCACTCGGGCCGTTTGGCTGATCGGTCGGGCCATCACCGGTACATCGCTCAAGAATCGCTGTAAGTCTTCATGCAACTCGGATGCGCTTGCATATCGGCGTCGCGGTTCTTTATCAAGGCACTTCAAGCAAATCGTCTCGAGATCGCGCGGCAACTTCGGCCGCAGTTGTCGCGGTGCGATAGGCTCGGTGTCGCATACTAGTTTCAAGGTGTCCATGTCGGATTCGCCACGGAATGGCGGCCGGCCCGTCAATACTTCATAAAGAATGCCGCCGAGCGCATAAATGTCGGCACGGACATCAACGGTGTCGTTTTTTCCCCGCGCCTGCTCAGGCGCCATGTACGCTGGCGTGCCGAGAATTGCACCGGAGCGTGTCACACGACTCGATTCATCGCTGAGCTTGGCAAGACCGAAGTCAGTGATCTTGGCAGTCGTCAGCGCCGATTGATTTTCCTGATTTTCACTGGCAACTGACGACTGATCGCAAACCACTAAGATGTTCGCCGGCTTGAGATCGCGGTGCAGCACGCCTTTGGTGTGAGCGTATGAAATGGCATCGGCTAGATCGGCGACGAGGCGAGCGGCCACGTGGGCATCCACGGGCGTCTTTTGCCGCATCAACCATTCGGCCAACGTGACCGACGGGCAATAGGCGGAAACAAGCGCACAAACCGGTCCTTGTTCATCGACTTCATAAACCGTGACGATGTTGGGATGTTCCAGACCCGCTGCTGCCTGAGCTTCCCGGCGAAACCGTTCGCGCATTGCCGAATCCATCACCGCCTGGGCGTGTGGCACCTTAAGCGCGACGTCGCGATGCAATTTGGGATCACGGGCCAGAAATACAATTCCGAAGCCGCCACGGCCCAACTCTCGGATAATGTGAAACCGGCCAAAGTGCATTGGCACCGGGCCAGCGGGCGTCGCACCGAGCGTCGTCGCAGCACTTGCATCAATTGTGCGCAGGTTGGATTCAGAGCGAACGTGACGCAATGCCTGCAAAGCAGCAAGCCCTCGCTTGAGCCGGCCGTGCAATTCGTCGGGTATCGGACCGCCCGACAGATTTGATGGAGTGTGTCCATCGGCCAACGCTTCATCCAGCGCAGCAAGCCGATCTGCAAAATCATCGTCGAGGTCGGTGGACATAGTCAAACTCTATTGGGGCGCTTCCATTTCCTCTTCCAGCCGTTCGACGGCTCGCGCCCAGAGTTTGCGCACTGCATTGGGCGAACGGTTCATGGTCGCCGCGATTTCGTCGAACGATCGCTCCTCGCGGTATCGCAAGTTTAGTACCTGCTGATAATCCTCAGGCAGCTTGGCGATGATCGCGTTGACGGCGGCGTCGCGCTCATCGGCCATCATCTCGCGACTCGGCGTCAAACCGCCGTCGGGCAGCCACGAATTACCGGTGCGCGACGGGCTGCCGCCGTAGATCGGAATCTCGAGATCGACTTGGCGCTTGTCGGTCCCTACCCAATGACGGCGAAAGTTGGCGACATTATTAAGTAACATGTGCCGCAGCCACGCCAACAACTCCGCTTCGGAGTCGCCATGAAACCGCTCGAATGCCTGATGGGCCTCCAAGAACGTCTGTTGAACGATGTCTGATGCGCCACCTTTGGCCTTCAGTTTCGGATCGAGTTCCTTGTCGGCGACGAGCAACAGGTAGTTTCGGCAGGAATCGAGGGCACGGCCACGCGCATCCGAATCGCCAGCTTTCGCCGCCGACAGCCATCGCTCGGTTTCGCGGAGCAATTCCGCCATACTGCTAAGCCCCGAAATGTACGGAATAGGCCTCACGAAAGTCTAAACGGTCGGGAATCTCATGTCAATCAACACGAGCATTGCCGTTATTTCAGGTGTTTTTCGATAAACGCGACCGCCGCCGGTACCACAAACACATGCCCCTCCGGATGCACGTCCAATGAGGCGTCTGTTTTCTTGTCGAACACGGCATAATTGTGCTGGATCTCAGTCATAACACGCTGCGCAATATCGACGGGGAAACCACCACCAATGGTTTCGCGTTGGCCATTTTGACACATCAAAGCCCGAGGTGCGATCAGGGTAAACGTGTCGGCGAAATCGAAGCGATCAGTCAGGCCGGGAAACTCCCAGCAGGGGCAATGCTTGTCGCGCATGTTGGCCACGGTGGTCAGGAAACCTGAACTCACGGTCGCTTTCATACGCGGGTCCATCGCCCCGAGCCACATGGCCATTTCGCCGCCGAGCGACAGGCCGGAACAGCCCATGCGATTAACATCCACTTCCGGCAACGAAGCGACATAGTCGGCACAGCGTAGTAGGTCCCACAGCCGCTCGCCGGGCAGCGTGCGATTCTTATCCGCTAAATCGTGCTGGCCAACATCGGTGGCGATGGTGACAAAACCACGTTCGGCCAACTCCGCCGCGAAGCCGCGATAAAGACTCTTGCGATCATGAACAATGTTGCGATTGCCGCCGTGACCGTGAATGCAGACCACGGCCGGGTGCTTGCCGGCGCCTTTCGGAATGGTGACAACAGCCTTGATCCGACGGGTGGCAGTCGATGCGAGTTCGATCTCTTTCCATACGTATTTTTCGCGAGTTTCGGAACGAAGTTCCTTGACCTCAAATGGAATCGCCTTCGCATCGGCTTGCCGCGTGGATTGCAAGTCGTCGATCTTCATCAAGCGGAAGAGCAATGATCGCGATTCGTTCTGCCATTCCGTAGCTTGTGCAGAAGTGGTCGCGCGAAACGCAAACTTCGGCGCAGGATCGACGCCTTGTGTAGTCGCGCCTCCTGCGAGGCAGATTCCCAGTGCTATCGCAAATCGATTCATGATGATGTCCATTACTTGTCCTTGATAATCACGTTGACTACGCCGTCGGCGGTGATAGTGCCGCGAGGCAGGCCCACAGTGTTGTACGGCGCGTGGACGTTGCCGTTTTTGTCGAGAGCGATCAAGCCGCCGATGCCGTCTTCTTCGATGGGGAGTTCCCCGAAAACGGCATTGGCGGCGTCTTTGACGCTCAGTTTCAGATGACGCATGCGTGACGCAATGTCGAAGGCCACGGCATGGCGGATGAATGGCTCACCGTGGCCGGAGCAGGAGATTCCGCAGGTACGGTCATCGGCATAGGTGCCTGCGCCAATGATCGGTGAGTCTCCGAGCCGGCCGCTCATTTTGAATGTCATGCCGCCAGTGGATGTACCGGCGGCTAGCCGGCCTTTGTTATCTCGTGCCACCGCGCCAACGGTGCCGAAGTGTTTCTTTGCCCCGGCCAATGCGCCCTTCTTAGCTTCGCGCTTCTCGGCCTCTTCGTTTAACTCTTTCCATCGCTCCGGCGTCCAGAAATACCGCGGGCTGACTTCCATTAGGCCGTTGCGAAAAGCAAAGCGCTCAGCCCCCGCTCCGACGAGCAACACATGATCGCTTTTTTCCATGACGGCCCGCGCGGCACTGATGGGATTCTTGATCCGGCTCACGCCTGCCACCGCACCGGCTTTGCGCTCTGTGCCTTCCATGATCGAAGCGTCGAGTTCATTGGTGCCATCGCGGGTGAACACCGCTCCTCTGCCGGCGTTGAAGCGCGGTGAGTCTTCCAACACTTTGATGGCTGCCTCCACGCCGTCTAAGGCCTTACCGTTCTTCACCGCGTCAAAGCCAGCTCTTAGAGCCGATTCGAGATCCGCTCGCCATGCTTGTTCTTGTCCTGGTTCAAACTTCTCCGGCAAGCCGGCCCCACCGTGAATGATCAGCACGACATTGCCCGGAGGATCGGCGGCAATCAACAGATTGCCGATCAACAGGACGAAAAACAGCGCAAGAATGCGGGACATTATTTGACCTCGGAATGGAATGCGTTCACGTCACCATATGCGCTCAACAGCACATCGAACATCGCTGCCGATGAAGTTCGCCGGTACAATTCCCTCATGCCCGAGACCATTGGTGGCGTGATCGAGCGCGTGATCTTCCATAACCCGGAATCCGGGTATGCCGTGCTGCGCGTATTCTCCGGCGGCCGCCGCGGTGAAGTCACCGTCGTCGGCCGCATTCCCAGCGTCTATGCCGGCGAACATGTCGAAGCCACCGGCGAATGGTTGCAGGACCGTGACCACGGTTTGCAACTAAAGGCCGAGGAGATTAAGGCCACACCGCCGACTTCGCAGACCGGAGTGGTACGTTATCTCTCTTCGGGCCTGGTCAAAGGCATCGGCGCAGGGTTCGCGCAGAAGATCGTCGATATCTTCGGCGACCGGACGTTGCAAGTCATTGATGAATCGCCGTCGTTTCTTGCCGAGGTGAAGGGCATCGGCCCAAAACGCATTGAACTGATTCGTACAAGCTGGCAGCAGCAGAAGTCGGTACGCAAGATCATGATGTTTCTGCAGTCACTTGGCGTCGGTACCATGCGGGCACTGCGCATCCATAAGACTTATGGCGACCGTGCGGTCGAGATCATCCGCGAAAATCCCTATTGCCTGGCCACCGACATCTGGGGCGTCGGCTTTAAGACGGCTGACGAAATGGCGTACAAACTCGGCGTGTCGGTGGATTCGCCGATGCGCGCTCGCGCAGCCATTCGCTACGTGTTGAAGGAACTAAGCAGCGAAGGCCATGTCGGCTTTCCTGAGGCCAGCGTGCTTGGTCAGACCGGGCATCTCACGGGTATCGCAGAAGACATTCTGAATGATGCCGTGACCAGCGAAATCGAAGCGACCGACATTGTCCGTGAGAAAATGCCCGAGGAACCGTGGCTCTATCTTAAACGACTCTACGCGGCCGAGACCGGGGCAGCCCACACGCTGACGCAGTTGGCTGAAGGCCCGCACCCGTTGCCGCGGACGGACATTGAACGTGCGATCCACTGGGCCGGGCAGAAGATGAATGTGACGCTGGCCCCCGCGCAAGCGGACGCCATTCGCAAATCGTTGCAAAAGAAGGTTATGGTCGTCACCGGCGGTCCCGGCGTCGGTAAAACCACCATCATCCGTGGCATCGTCGAGATCTTCGCCGCCAAGAAGATGCGCATCGCTCTGTGCGCCCCCACAGGTCGTGCTGCCAAGCGCTTAAACGAAACGACTGGGCGGGAAGCCAAAACGATTCACCGTCTGCTCGAATTCGATCCCTCGGCGGGCGGTTTTCAGCGCGATGAGTCGCATCCTCTCGACTTCGATCTGATCGTCGCAGACGAAGCGTCCATGATCGACATTTCGCTGTTCGATCACCTTTTGCGAGCCGTGTCACCGTGGGCTTGTGTGTTGCTGGTCGGCGACGTGGATCAGTTGCCATCGGTGGGGCCGGGCAGAGTATTGGCCGATGTCATCGATTCCGGCGCGGTGCCAGTCGTGCGGCTTACGCACATCTTTCGGCAAGCGGAAGAAAGCTGGATCGTCCGGGCTGCCCACGCGGTCAACTGTGGCGAGATGCCGCCGTCGGCACCGGCGGGTCAGGGTGACTTCTACTTTGTCGCAACAGAAACGCCCGCCGAGATCATCGATAAGTTGGTGACGATGGTGCGTGACCGTATCCCCGAAAAGTACGGTTTGAATCCGTTAACCGGGATTCAAGTGCTGACGCCGATGAACCGCTCTGAACTTGGCGTCCGCAATCTCAATCAGGTGATGCAGGCCGCGCTGAACCCGCCAGGTCCGCCGGAGGTGAGTCGCTTCGGCTGGGTCTTCCGCGTCGGCGACAAAGTGATCCAGACGGTGAACAACTACGAGCGCGAGGTCTTCAACGGCGACATTGGCCGGGTGACGGGCGTGGACATGGCAGAGCATGAACTCGTCGTCGAGTTCGAAGGCAAAGCCAAGAGCTACGACTTCAACGAACTCGATGAGTTGGCCCTGGCCTACGCCATCACCATTCACAAATCCCAAGGCAGCGAATATCCCGCTGTCGTCATCCCACTGCACACGCAACACTGGCTCTTGCTGCAACGCAACCTGCTCTACACCGGCATCACCAGAGGGAAAAAACTCGTTGCCGTCGTCGGCAGCCGCAAAGCGCTGAGTCAGGCCATCCGGCAGGTAGACACCGCGCGGCGCTTCTCGCTGTTGGCGGAGCGGTTGCGGAAGGCTGCGCGAGGGTAGTATCATGGCGATAACGCTGGTCGCATTCGGATTCGACCCGGGGCGACAATTGCAATACGACCTGGAAGCATGGACACGAAATTGTGTGCCGATAGAAACTGATCGACTAGAGCGAGCACAAGTCTGACGTTTCCTATCGGTGGCTGTTCAATGATCACGATGCCCGAATAGTTGGCCGGTGGGAAAACCCGTTCATCGCCGAAATCTCTATCGGCCGAGATTATCGCAAAGCCGTTGAGTCTGGCATATTCGGCAATCTCGTCGTCTGAAGCAGTTCCAAGCCCGATGTCTCGCACATCGGTCGCTAAATGCCCATGTGCCCGCACCACTAATGCGGTATCCCCCGGCATGCTGGCATCAATGAGGAAGTGCATTTCACAGCTACGCTGGCAATGGGTGATAACTTTGCCTTGCAACTTCCTCGCTGGCAAACTCTATGCAGGCCAACACCTGTTCGAGCGACAATTGATACTGTTCCATCACGGTTTCAAAATTGTCACCGCCGGCCAGGCAGCGAAGTACGACGGTCACGGGCGTCCGCGTACCCCTGACTACAGGTTTCCCGAAACAGGTTTTCGGATCGATTGCAATCAACTCGTTCATGTCGTGGTCCCTTCCCGACATTATATCACGCGCCCGATGGCCGAGCATCGTCAATTACATAAGACCATCGGCAACGCCTGCCACTCTGGGTGTATGATGCTCTGGGAAATTGAAATTCGCGTGCTGGCCGGGGACGCCGAGCGCGATCGCGTTAACAGTGAATATGAGTTGCTCCACGGACATGCGCGGGCTGCTGGCCGCGTGATGGCAACGTCTCGCGGGTTCCTCATCGAAGGCGATGTTGATCGCGACGCGGCTCTGCGATTGATAGATGAATTGTTGCATGATTCCGTGATGGAAACCGCGATATTGTGTGATCCGACTGAACCAATCAATCGCCCGGCAGTCACTGTGTTATTCAAGCCGGGAGTTATGGACCCGGCGGCAATGAGCGTGATCGACGCGGCGGCTGATTCCAACATCAAATTGGCGGCGGTACGCACGTTTCGACGCTATATCTTCGAGGAATTGCCATCGGGAAGTGAGCGTGACATTTGGTTTCGCAAGGTACTGGCGAATGATGCCGTCGAGCAAGTGATTGTGGGTCGGCCAAAGTTGGAACATCTTACGCTGGGCACATCGTATGAGTATTGCCTGGTCGTGGTACCAGTGCGGCAACTTGATGACACTGCGTTGGAAAGCGTGAGCAAGACGGGCCAACTCGCGTTGTCACTGGCCGAGATGAAGACGGTGCAAGCGCACTTTCGCGAGTTGGGACGCGACCCAACCGACATCGAACTCGAGACAATTGCCCAAACCTGGTCGGAGCATTGCTCGCATAAAACGCTGAAGAGCCGCGTCCAGTGTGACGATGGCACGGTTTATCAAAACTTGTTGAAAGACACAATCTTCGCGGCGACGCAGCAGATACGGGCTGAATCCGGTGCGGATGATTGGTGCGTTAGCGTCTTCGAAGATAATGCCGGCATCGTGAGGTTCGACGAGCAGTTCCATATCTGCATTAAAGTCGAGACACACAACCGGCCATCCGCGATTGAACCCTATGGTGGTGCGAATACGGGCCTCGGTGGCGTAATTCGCGATGTGCTGGGTTGCGGACTCGGTGCCAAGCCAATTGCCAACACCGATGTCTTTTGCTTCGCACCACCGGATACACCAATAGATGCGTTGCCGCCGGGCGTTTTGCATCCGCGCAAAGTGATGCGCGGCGTGGTGGCTGGCGTGCGCGACTATGGCAACCGCACCGGCATCCCCACCGTCAACGGTGCGGTCGTGTTTCATGATCGCTATCTCGCCAATCCGCTCGTTTTTTGCGGCACGGTCGGGTTGATTCCGGTCGGCAAAGCGCAAAAGAAGGTGCAAGCCGGCGATTTGATCGTCGCCCTGGGGGGCCGCACCGGGCGTGATGGCATTCACGGGGCAACCTGGTCGTCGCTGGGCCTAAGCGCGGAGTCAGAAACAGTTGGCGGCGGGGCCGTGCAGATCGGCAACGCCATTACCGAGAAGAAAATGCTCGATGTATTGTTGCAAGCCCGTGATCTCGGCTTATATACCGCAGTGACCGACTGCGGGGCGGGCGGCTTCAGCTCCGCCGTTGGTGAAATGGGTGCGGACATCGGCGCGGCCGTTCATCTTGATCGGGCGCCTCTGAAGTATGAAGGCTTATCGTACACGGAGATCTGGATCAGCGAAGCGCAGGAGCGCATGGTGCTTGCGGTACCGGAAGGCAAGTGGCCGCAGTTGCAAAAATTGTGCGCGAGTGAAGATGTCGAGGCGGTGGCGCTCGGCGTGTTTGAAGCGACGGGCAAACTGAAGTTGCTTTATCGCGATCAGCCGGTCGGCGAGTTGACGATGAATTTCTTGCATGATGGCCGGCCGAAAGTTGTGCGGCAGGCGACTCTTAGCACCCTCGTCACCAGTTCGTCGAGTTCAGTGCCAGATGTGCGACGTAATCCTGCCGATGTTCTTCAAGCCATCCTTGCCTCACCGTCTGTGCGCAGCAAGGAAGCCATCATTCGGCAATACGATCACGAGGTCCAGGGCGGCAGCGTCATCAAACCACTCGTCGGTGTGCATGAAGATGGTCCCGGCGACGCAGCAGTTATTGCCCCGGTGTTGGGTTCGACCCGTGGTTTGGCCATCGGTTGCGGACTTAATCCACGTTACGCCGACCTCGATCCATATGCGATGGCTGCGTGTGCGATTGACGAGGCGGTGCGCAACCTTATTGCCGTGGGGGCGGACCCCCGTCGCATTGCGCTGCTCGACAACTTCTGCTGGGGCAACACCAACGACCCGACCACGCTTGGCGCATTAGTCCGAGCTTGTGAAGCATGCCGTGACCTGTCCATCGCCTGGTCGATGCCGTTCATCAGCGGCAAAGATAGTTTGCACAACGAATATCGCTCGCATGGCGGGCACATCGCCATCCCCGGCACGCTGCTCATCAGCGCCTTGGGACTGGTCCCCGATGTCACCAAATGCGTGTCGATGGACCTGAAAACGCCGGGCAACAAGTTGTACCTCGTTGGCGCGACCAAAGACCACCTTGGCGGTTCGCACTATCTGGAAGTGAGCAAATGCGACGGCGGCGACGCGCCGCAAGTGGATGTGCCCACCGCGAAATCGCTCTTCCACGTTCTCTACGCCGCGATCAATCTTGGTCTGGTGCGAAGTTGCCACGATCTCAGCGAGGGCGGTTTGGCGGTCGCGATTGCCGAGATGGCGTTTGCAGGCGAAGTGGGTGCCGATCTTCAGTTGAAGCCGCTTGGAAATCTGGCCGACGATGTCCTGCTCTTCAGCGAGTCGCCAAGCCGCTGGCTGGTCGAAGTGACACCAGACAACTCAGCCGCATTCGCCCGTTGTTTCCACAACTTGCCGATCTTCGACATTGGCAAAACCATCAAAGAACCCCGTTTGCGCATCGCCGGCCGGGACGGTGAATGGCTGATATGGTCCGCGCTCGCGGAACTTAAGGCAGCGTGGCAAACGCCACTCGGACTTTAGTCAACATCTCCGATTCCCAACACCCATTTCCGCCATTGTTTCGTCTCCGGTGTCCACGTAAGTTGAACCTAACCTCGGAGGCTACTGTCGCCTTCGAGTTGAACGATATCTTCCAAACCCCGCAGGCCGGCCCGTTCCGGACCGCGGGTTGAAGCGACACACCAACTGACACGGCGAGGCCAATTCATCATTGGCACTAACACTGCGAGGACGGACGTGGCATTGTCTTTTCTTATGCTACTGCTCGGCTTGTGCTGTCTAGCATTGACGGCGCTGCCGGTCCGGTCCAGGGAGTTTTTTTTCATCGGCGAATCGACGATGCTCTTGGCATCGGCTGCCGACTCATCACGCATTGACCCCGCTTTGTCGCGCTTTCGACCCGTTGCTCCGGACCATTGGCCACCCGGCGGGAGAGAGCGGCCCCGATGGAAGTCCTGTACCCGATACTCGCCGGCATAGTCGGCGTCGTTGCCGGCCTGGCTGGCGGCATTTGGTTTACGCGAAATCAATCCAAGTCCACCCTCGCCGGCGCTCAAGCGCTGACCGAGCAGTTGCAGCGACAAGTCGCGCAATTTGAAACTCAGAGCAAAACGCAAGCCGAACAGCTTGGCCGCCAGGCTGAGTTGAAGGCCAAAGAAGACCTATTCCGCCAGCGCGAAACGCTGAACCGCGAGTTTGAACAGAAGCAGACCGAGTTGCGTGAGCAGGAACGTCGGCTGGAAAAGCGCGAAGGCACGCTGGAGAAAGCGCAAGACACGCTTCAACAGAAAGACCGCCAGGTCGAAGGGCAAATCAAGAAGCTCAACGATAAGCTCGACGCCGCAACGAAACGCGAGACTGAGTTGGCTGGCGTCATCGTCGAACAGACGAACCGGCTACAAGAACTTGCCGGACTGTCGCGCGAAAATGCCGAAGTTCTATTACTGGAGCGTGTTGAGAAACAACTGACAGATCGGTTGGCGAAACGGCTGCAAAAGTTCGAAATCGAGCTGAAGGACAACTGCGAGGCGAAATCGCGGGAAATCGTATTGTCGGCCGTGCAACGTTACGCCGCCGACCACACGGCGGCAGCGGTCGTCAGCACTGTGGATATCCCATCCGACGACGTGAAGGGTCGCATTATCGGCCGTGAAGGCCGGAACATTCGCACTTTCGAGAAGGCGGCCGGCGTGGATGTGATCGTGGACGACACGCCGGGCGTTGTCATCGTTAGCGCGTTCGACAACGTTCGCCGCGAGACGGCCCGGCTGGCGTTGGTGACGCTGATTCAAGACGGGCGCATCCATCCGACACGCATTGAAGAAGTGGTGAAAGAAACCCAGGCCAAGATGGACAAGCACATCCTGGAAGTGGGTAAGGCGGCCGCTGATGAAGTTGGCGTCACGCCGTTGCACGACAAACTCTGTCACTTGCTGGGCCGGCTGAAGTTCCGCACGAGTTACAGCCAAAACGTGCTGAATCACTCACTCGAAGTGGCCCACTTGTGCGGTATGATGGCGAGTGAACTGGGTTTGAACGCCAGTCTGGCAAAGCGCTGCGGCCTGTTGCACGACATCGGGAAGGCAGCCGACCATGAGATGGAAGGCGGACATCCAAAGATCGGGTGCGACCTGGCCAAACGCTATGGCGAAAACCACCCCGATGTGTTGCATGCCATTGCCGGGCATCATGACGATGTGACCATCGGCCATGTTTACACTGTGTTGGTGGCCGCGGCCGATGCAATCAGTGCCGCCCGCCCCGGCGCAAGGCGCGAAACGCTGGAAAAGTACATCCGCCGGTTGGAACAACTAGAAGCGGTGGCCAACGGCTTTCCGCAGGTGGAACATGCGTATGCCATCCAGGCCGGTCGCGAGTTGCGCGTCATTGCCAATTCCAACCGCACAACGGATGCCGAGGCGAAGAAGGTGTGCCACGACATCGCCCGCGCAATTGAAGAACAACTGGACTATCCCGGCGAAATCAAGGTCACCGTGGTCCGCGAAACCCGCGCCGTGGAAACAGCCAAGTAGCCGCCTGCGGCTTAGCGAAAGTGAATGATGAGAATCTTGTTCCTCGGCGATGTCGTAGGCAAGCCGGGCCTCACTCTGATTCGCAGTACCTTGCAGCGCCTGCGCAAAGAACTCAACCTCGATTGCATCATCGTCAATGCTGAGAACATCAGTGGTGGCACGGGTTGTCAACCCGCTGCATACCGGCAACTGCGCGAGGTCGGCGTGGATATGGTCACGCTTGGCGATCATGTCTACAAGAAAGCCGAGATCATTGGCGTGTTACGCGAAGACGAGCGCATCTGCCGGCCATGCAATTTGCCGCCGGAAGCGCCGGGGAAGTTGTTTGCCATTACGACGCTCGCCAACGGCGTCACGGTGGCAACGATCAGCGTGCTCGGCCGAACCTTTATGCGGCCGGCCAACTGCCCATTCGCCGCGTGCGATGAAGTCGTCGCTTCGCTGAAAGACAAAGTCAAAATCATCATCGTCGATGTCCACGCCGAGGCGACGGCGGATAAATACTTGTTGCTGCATCATCTCAAAGGGCGTGTCACAGCAGTTTTGGGAACGCACACTCATGTGCCGACCGCGGATGAGCAATTGTTTCCCGAAGGCACGGCATTTCAATGCGATGTCGGCATGTGTGGCCCGCATGATAGCATTCTTGGCCGCAATGTGGGCAAGGTGCTACATCACGCCCGCACGGCCATCCCCGTGCCGTTCGACGTGGCGGAAGGCGATGTGCGCCTGAATGGCGCGATCGTGACATGTGATCCGGATACCGGCAGGGCCACGCACATCGAGCGGTTTTCGCATCGCGCCGATGCTACGCCCGATCTTCCTCCGAACCAAACATCCAATTGATGATGTCGGACGGAAAGTAGCACAGTATCAACGCGAACATGAAGAGGCTGAACACCGAAAGGCCCATCAACACGGCGATGCCAGTGTGAAGGAGCAATGCGGCAGAAATCACTACAGGACGCATTTTCGTCCAGATGAGGTACGGGAAAGGTACTTCAGTGAGCAGCGTGAAAACGGCGGACCCTGTGCACACCAGTTCCCAAACCACTCGATGTTGACACAGCCATCGCAACGACTCGCGATAGATACCGACATGCATTGGGCTGAACTCGGGATTGGCCATGCAATTGAATAGTGCCGTGCCATTCCACCACGATTCGCCCTTAAGCTTCGAGAGGCCGGCGGAGAGGTACATCAGGCTGTATTGAATCTGAAATACCCGCAATACGAACCCGGCCGACACGCTCGGCTGGACCGGTGGCAATGTAGTGCCGGCGGACTCCGCGTGCTTCCGGGCCATCCAGCGGTCAACGGACCACTTTGCCCCGCACGGACTGAGCATGAGATAAGTCAGGCACAGGTTCATCATCGTGTCCTGGCCAAACAGATACGGCTGCGCGCGGTGAATGTACGACAACCCGACCAACCAAGTGATGACCGCGAAAACGCGGGTGTTGAACCCGACGGTAAATGCCACGATGGCGATCAGATGCAGGCCGTGAATGAGCCATAGGAAGCGTATGTCTTGCGTGTGGTACCAGGGCGAATAGGTCGGCATCCCCTCGGCGTATACAAATGTCGGTGAAAAGCCCCAATCGGCGTAACGATTGAGGTAGTCGGTGCGCTGCGTCACCTCCAATTTGCGGAGGTCATTGACGAACTTCTGGAACGCATGCCAATCTGCTTCCGAGGTCTTGGAGAACAGCCCGAGCAGTCGTTTGCGGGTCTCAAGTTCGGACGGCATGACCGCACGAAATCGGCCGAGCGAATCGGCAAAAGTCTTGCGCGCTTCCGGCGTCACATATCGTTCAAAGAACTTCGGTAACAGCTCTTTGACATCCAGCGTCAATTTGTCATCGATATATAACTTGAGAACCGTTTCAAACTCGCCGATATCCTGTGCCAATTCCACATATTTGAGTAGCTCATTTCGATCACCAGTCGCGGCATCGCTGATGCTGTGCATGAAAAGCAACACATGATCCGGGTCCGGCGATGACAGCAATCGCTCGATGAAGTCGCGCAGTATCTGGCGGTCGCGATCGTCCTGCGGCATCTGAAACGAGGACGCCAGCTTCCAATCGTAGTTGCCGCGGATGTGCGGCATGCTGGTGCGCACGCGATTGGATTCGCGCTGGTCGTACCAGCCGTTCGGCCCAAAGAACGCCACCAGGTCAAACGAGTATGCGATATGCACGTAGAGCGTCAGCAGGCCCGCGACGATCCGCATCAGGCATAGCGGTGTCGGGTCTGCCGCTGTGAACCAAAAGCGCGTCCACGACGACCACATGCGTTGAAAAAAATTGGGCTGATCCAGCTCCATCACGGATTGGCTCCATAGCGTTCTTCGAAGGGATCGCTGCCGGCGTGGACCTTCAAGTGGTTCTCCACCGCCTCGACGCCTGGCCGAGTCATCGGCGTAATCGTCACTGGCTTGCGGATGATCGGCAACAGCCAAAAGAGCATCGGGTCGTCCGGTTCCAACTGCAAACCAGTCGCATCGTAATTGCCGAAGTAGTAGGGCAAGTACGTGGACTCGCCAAACGGGTTTCTGCCATCGGCGAGTTCCTGGGCAGACAACATTCGATGCTGGACACGATAGACACGCACACTGATTGCCTGATCCCTAAACTCCGGCATTGCCATCACGTGGCGTACATACGAAGCCAGGATGCGGCGCACGTGTTGCAGCGGCGGCCGATACTGCGCTACGGCGGACGCTTCCGAGAGGATCGGGTAAATACGCGCCATCTGCAATCGCTCCTGCATCACTTCAGCGGGCACGGATTGCAGAGTCGCGTTCTGATTGATCGCCTCGGTCATCGATAGCCGGCGAAAAAACTCGACCGACATCGGATCAAGATGAGTCTCGGGCTTTCGGGGTATCTTGTACCAGACCTTTTCGCCGTTCTTCATGTCCACGCAGAACCACAACAGCGTCGCCGGCCCCGGTTCGGGTGAGTAAAACTGGTAAGCGTTGTTCGTGTAACAAAAAACAAGATGAGGGCGAAACAGCGTCACCCACGACCAGTTAGATAGCCACGATTGCGGCGGCGGCGACGTAATCGCGGATAACACGCCGAGGAAATGAAACACCGCAGCGAAACTGACTACAGCCAAACGTAATTGTCGCGGCAATAGAAGCACTACGATGGCGACGCCAGCCACACTCGCCAGCACAAGAAACAACAGGTGGACACTTTCCCAATTCTCGTGGGCCGCGTATCGCGCAAGGACCGCGGTTGCCGAACCCATTGCAATCATCAGCAGGTTGCGCGGTCGTTGGGCAATCATGGTGCCAATAAGCATGAGGCCAGCAATGGCCAACGAGATGGCGACTACGGCTGACCAACCGGGTGTTACAGCGCTATCGATCCGGCCAATCGCAATGCCGGAAGCTGCCAATGCGGGTGCGAGCACAAGTTGCCACGTCAGTGGCGACTGGTCAAAACGCTGATCAATTTGCGTTGATGCCTGAGCCATGCTGTCTCGCTTGTTATCAATACCCCACCAAGTTAACTGAATTCCTGGGGATACGCCCTAATGGCTATCGGCGGCGCATGGGCAAAAGCGTCGAGAAAACCGCACCGCCGAAGTGACTTTCGGACTTCAATTGCACGAAAGGTCGAATCCGACCAGTGGCGATGCGATATTCAGCAAGGCTCTTGTTGAAACGTCGTTGAGGCCACTCGCTTGCACGCGAAGGGTACTCCGGAGTCCGAAAATACCTCAGCAGATAGCCCAGCTTGTTTAATTTGACAAAACTTCGCCCATAGCACTTGACATGACAGTTGCCCATTTTTACTATTTAACCCATACAGCTGATTTAGCCCAATCGGTGAGAACTCGCTGTATTCAGGGAAGAGGGGAATGAGGACTGATTCCCACATTCATGTGCCCACACCCTCGCACGTAAGAACCGGTTCCGGCGGCCCATGGTGGGTTCATGCCGGGTTCACTCAACCTCTAGGGGAGGATTCTGCATGTACAGTATCGTGATGTTGGTAGCCATGAGCGGAGCGCCGGAAATGCCGTCGTTCGGCGGACGCGGCTGCTTCGGTGGAAGTGGTTGCAGCGGCTACAGCTGCGGCGGCGGATATGCTTGTGGCGGTTGCCACGGCGGCGGTCGGTTGTTCGGTGGTCGGCACCATGGCGGTTGCCGTGGCGGCAACGGCTGCGGCGGCTATAGCTGCGGTGGCGGTTGGGGCGGTCAAAGCTGCTACGGCGGCAGCGGCTGCGGCGGCTACGTTGCTTCGTCAGCTTGTGGTTGCTGCGGCACCATGGCCGGCACCGGTTACGCTCAAGGTGGTATGGTGATGGTCGCGGCTCCGGCGTCCGCGCCCGCCACGGTTATCGTTAACCTTCCCGCCGACGCCAAGTTGACCTTTGATGGCACTGCCACGACCTCGACCACGGCCAGCCGTCGTTTCACGACGCCTGCCCTGCCGACCGGCAACGACATGAGCTATACGCTCACCGCCGAGATCGTTCGCGAAGGTAAGACGTTGAAGGCCACCCAGGTCGTCAGCGTTCGCGCCGGCCAAACCACGGATGTCAACCTGAGCGACGCTCAGTTTACCAACGTGGTTGTCAAGAACTAGTTTCGGATTGACTCGCAAAAACAACATGCAAGCGTGGAGAGTCTTTGGGCTTTCCCCGCTTGTTTTTTTGTGTCAAAACGGCCCGGCCGATGGCGCACCCTGTGGCGCGGCGATCTGCTTTTCAATGAGCATTTTGCTGGCCGCCTCTTGGAGGAGCGGTTGCGCCGACTGTAGCTCCTGCGGATCAAAGCCCGCCTTGCCGAGATAATCGCGAGCTAGCAGCGCCGACTCAGGTAGCCGCAATCGCTTATTTTGCGATTTACGCTGCTTGTCGTATTCGACGACGTCTTTCCAATTGGCACTGTCGGTGGTGCCACCAAAGTGATCGTCCAAACCGAGGCGATCATCCATCGGCGGCAGGGAATCACGGCTGCGAACGACATTGGGCACGCTGGCTTCGCGCTCCCGAATCATCTTCCCCAGTTCGACGCACAAGACGGCAGCCAACTGGCCATCCGATGAACATTGTTTGACCAGTCCTTCGGTGACGAACACTTCGCTAGTTCCACGATGAAACACCTCGACATGCGGTGCCCCCACCGTGTGGAACATCGGCTTGGCACCGATCTGCGGGTTGGCGGCCAACAACCGTCGGCCCATGGCATCGACTCGCGCTGCCGTATCCGTTGATGCCGGGCTGATTGCCGGCATGGATTCGAGCGGTTCCGGCCGGCGAAAATAGCTCATTGCCGGATCGTCAGTCTCAATGCACCCGGCAAACGCGATCACCACAACCATTAGCGCATATCGCATCTGCCGATCCTCCTTGATCCAACACGTCCAATAACTGCCGGGCCAAACGCTGTAAAGGCCAGCCGTCCGAATCGTGATTGCGTACGATGTACCCAAGCCCCGGAGGTGTCGTCATGAAGACCCTGGCCATCGTGTGCATCTTGTTATTCGCAGTATCCGCCGATGCCGACTCACCCAAACCACGCCAGGTCGGCAGTGCCGATGGTCAG
>JANLTA010000690.1:0-14726 GCA_031362705.1 Gemmataceae bacterium
GCGCGATGTTCGCATGTTGCAGCGCGCTGATTTGTTCTTGACCATTGGTTTGGGCTTGGACAATGCCGTCTCGAAGAAACTGGCTGGCTCGTCGAGTAACAAGTCGCTGAAGGTTTTTGCTCTCGGCGAGCGATTGCCGAAGGACGCGCTGGTGGAGGGTACGTGTTCGTGCGGCCACAAACACGCGCCGAGCGAGAAGCACGACGACCACGATCATCATGTCGAATACGATCCGCACGTGTGGCTATCGCTGCCGGAAGCAGCGACAATGGCCAAGGCCATTGCCGAAGAACTCGCCGCGCTGGATGCGGCCCATGCCACGGGATACCGAACGCGGGCAGCGGCATTGTCGGATCGATTGACGCAGTTGCAAACCGATGGCCGCGCGATGTTGGCCCGCAAGACTGAAAAGGCCAAGCTGATTTCGTTTCACGGTTCATTGAGCTACTTTTCGCGATGCTTCGATGTGACTGTCGTAGATAGCCTCGAAGCGCCGGGACAAGAACCGAGCGCCAAAAAAATCGCCAAGCTGGTCGAGTCGTGTCAAACACACGGCGCACGCTTGATCGCCACCGAGCCACAGTATTCCGTCAAAGGCGGCGGCAAGGTGTTGCTGGAAGAGTTAAGGCGGAAAGGCATCGAAGCGGCGTTTGTGGAGATTGATCCATTGGAGACCGCCGACGCTGACGATTTGACGCCGGACTATTATGAGCGCAAGGTGCGGCAAAACGTCGAGCGGTTGGCCAGCGTCCTGAAATGAACTCGATGGATAAGGCTTCAATGACATCGCTGGTTTCGCTCGAGAACATCGGCGTAGAATTTGGCGGCACGCCGGTGTTGCGGAGCGTGAGCGCGAATGTGCAACGCAGTCGCATTACTGCGTTGATAGGCCTAAACGGGTCCGGCAAGACAACGCTGTTGCGGACGATACTCGGCGAGGTTCCGCACGCAGGCCGAGTGACATTTCCCCAGTCCCGCATTCGGCCAGTGATTGGCTATGTGCCGCAACGGCTGGTCATCGACGCCCGGTTGCCTCTGACGGTTTGCGACTTGTTCGCCATGGTACTGCAACGACGGCCCGTGTTTCTGGGCACGAGTAAAGCTGTGCAGGCCAAGACGATTGCTCTGTTATCGCGCGTCTTTCGTAGCGATCCGGAACGGATGCTGCACCGGCCTGTGGACAAGATTTCCGGCGGCGAACTACAACGGGTGTTGCTGGCGTTGGCGCTGGAACCCACGCCCGACTTGTTGTTGCTCGACGAGCCGGCTGCTGGCATCGACTTTCACGATCAGGATCATTTCTACGATTTGATTTGCCAGATCAACCATGATCACGGCATCACCGTGGTCCTTGTGTCACACGATACCAATATGGTGACGCGACATGCCGATCATGTGCTGTGCCTGAAGGATGGCCGTATTCATTGTGAAGGCCCGCCCGGCGTCATCATGTCCGACGAGGCGTTGGCGGCCACCTTCGGTGAAAAGGCGGCGTATGCCCATCGGCACCAACATTAACTGTAGCTATGCATCTTCGCCAAAGCGCGATCTTTGGGACCGTCCTTCAACTTCTCTAACGGCACGTTCTGGAATTGCCCCAGCGCGACCCCGACAGCACTGAGGGCGTGGTCCAACTCGTCAAACTGTTCCATGACAGTGCTGAGATCATTGCATTCACCGGCCTTTTCCAACTGCAGGGCGGATTGCATGGCTGCCGTTGAGCCGAAGAAGCTGACCATACCTTTAATGGTATGGGCAGCGTTGCGAACCTGAGCTGCATCGCCGGCACGAATCGCGGCGTCCAAATCGGCCATCAGTGTCTTGCCATCCTGGTAGAAGACCTCGATCAGTTCGATCAGCATGTCGCGATTGCCGCCGACGCGCTCCAGCGCGGCGGCTTCGTCGAAAACCACCTGTTTCACATCAGAACTCAGCGTATCTTGTTGCGCGATTGGTAGCGATTCGAGAATCGAAGCCGGTGCGGAGGTGCTAGTCTGGCCCAACACGCGCAACAACTCTTCATCGGCAATCGGCTTCGAGATGTAATCATCCATGCCCGCGGCGAGGCACTTTTCGCGCGTGCCTTTCATAGCATGGGCGGTCATGGCTATGACCGGTAGCCGTCTGCCACTCGTTTGCTCCAATTGCCGCACACGCGCGGTCAACTGATAGCCATCCATGTCCGGCATCTGAATATCGGTGAACAGGATATCGAACGTCGCACTGGCCAATGCTTGCAGTGCGTCTTTGCCACATGCCGCGATCTTTGCGGTATGGCCCAGGCGCTGCAGCTTCATCACCGCGACTTTCTGATTGAACGGGTTGTCGTCCACCACCAGGATGCGCAAAGGCGTGCCGGGATCCGCGGACGGGATGCTGTTTGATGCGACCGATTCCGCGGCGACAGGGTTCTCTCCTTCGGTGATGGATCGTAAGGTGCGGATCAACTCGGCATGTTTGACCGGCTTACGGATATGACGGACTCCCACTTCGCGGCACACTTCGATGTCGCGTTGCAGGTCGGCTGAGGTCAGCAACATGAGGACATTGTCAACAAGTCGGTCGCGCGTGATCAACTTGGCCAACTCGAAGCCATCCACGCCGGCGAGGTCGGCATCGAGAAGTATATAGCGATACGGCTGGCCGTTTTTGATGGCCCTTTGCATGAGCGTGAGTGCGACATCCGCGTTTTCGGCGACTGTCGGTACCGCGGAAAACGCGGTCAACATCTCGGCCAGCACGCGGCGAATCGTGGCGTTGTCGTCCACGACCAGAACCGGTTGCTCATGGATGGCGGTCATGTCTGGTAGTACCCAACGGGCGCTGGCTTCACTGGCCAGGGCGACGTTAGCCGTGAAGTGAAAAACGCTGCCGCGGCCTAATTCGCTTTCAGCCCAGACTTCGCCGTTCATCATTTCGGCCAGGTGCGACGAGATTGTCAGGCCCAGGCCCGTGCCGCCGAAGCGCCGCGTAGTCGTGCCGTCGGCTTGCGTAAACGGTTCGAAGATCGCCTGCAACTTGTCGGCGGGTATGCCGATGCCTGTGTCCGCAACCTCAATGTGCAGCCTAACATGTTGGTCATGCCGTTCATCAACGTGGACGCGGACGACGATTTCGCCCTTTTCCGTGAACTTGATGGCATTGCCTACGAGATTGACAACCACCTGTCGTAACCGCAGAGCATCGGCAAAGACCTGTCGTGGCACGTCGGCGGCGACATCGCAGGCCAGTTCCAACTTTTTGTTGTGCGCCCGAAAGGCCAATGGTTGCACCGCATCATCGAGTACGGTACGAAGATCGAAATCGGTCGGATCGAGGTCAAACTTGCCGGCCTCGATTTTGGAAAGATCCAGCAGATCGTTGATGACTCCGAGCAGTGCGTGCGCGGATTCGCCCACGATACCGAGGCATTCGCGATTTTCTTCCGAGAGCTTGCCATCAAGCACCAGGTCGGTCATACCGATGATGGCGTTCATGGGCGTGCGAATTTCGTGGCTGACATTGGCGAGGAACTCGCCTTTGGCTTTGCTCGCTGCTACAGCTGTCGCACGGGCCTTTTCCACCTGTGTCAAATCGTCGAAGGTGGCCAGCGCCCCGCGGCAGACGCCGTCTTCGCCCATGATCGGAGCGGAATTGACCGACAGCGTCTTTTCGTCGAAGCCGTTTCTTAGGGCGAGAATCTGACCCATTTGAGGTGATGCTTCGCGCAACACTTTCACCCACGGATGCTCGTTCTGGTTCACTTCCACGGTGCCGACGTGCCACGGCAAATCCGAGACTTTCTTGCCACGCAGTTGATCGGGCACGGCACCGACAGACTTGGCAAACGCCTGATTGGCCAGCACAATCGCGCCTTTGCGATCCAGCACCAGCACGCCTTCAGCCAGCGTATCCAGCGTGTCTTTGACCCGTTGCGGCACTACTTTGCCGTTCGTGCCATCGACCCGGCGAAACACGGATTTGAGATAAAACGAACTGACGAACGTGCCGATAACCATGACGAAGGCGATCAAGGGAAACAGCGGTCCTCCGACGTAACGCCACGCACCGGAATAAGGCAAAGGCGCGAAAGCGACCTCCATTCGCGCCCACGGCGTGCCATCTGCACGGGCGATCGGTGCGAACATTTGCGTCGGTGTGGACAACGTCGCCTCAATGTTGTCCCAATGGCCGCGATGATCGCCGACGTCTACGACTAATTCGCCGACGGTATTGCGCACACCGATCGACAAGACTGTGTCGGTCCTCATGCCGATGGCACGTGCGAATGCTTGGGCATCCGCCCAGTTTTGATCTTGCCGGCTATCGAGCGCGCACTTGACGGCCAGAGTCTCGCAAACGGTTTGCCGTCGCGTGACCTCTGCGGCGTTGGGGTCTGGCAACAAGTCAATACTGCGTGCCGCCAGCAGCACACTCACGAACATGCCAATAAGGCCAATGCTGATGCGGTACATGGACGGGCTCTCGTTATTCGTTGATCGCGGTCTAACTCACCATCGATTGCAGAGATTCATCGTCGGACGTGCCTTCGGGTTCATCATCGCGGCCTTCATCCCATGCATATAGCACGTCGATCGGGTCAAACCGGGTCCACACAGCCGGGCGGACGAGCAGGGCGCTGATGAACCAGTAGACGATCTTCGTGTTTAACAACACGTAGCCAGCCGAGACGACGACGCCCGTTGCCACGACGGCGTCGGCCACAACTTGCACTTTGACTTCGGACCGTACATCCTTGGAAACCTGATCGAGTGCGGTGAAAACCGGATTGTCAGCAGTCAGGTTCACGACAGACCGGGTTGGCAGCGGCGCGGCTGGTGACGGCGTATGGATTGTCAATGATGTCGATGATCGGTCACCCGCGATGTTGCGATCGCCCAGCGGATTCGGTGCCGTGACGACCGCAGCGAATGGATTCGCGGGCTTCTGCGCGAGAACCAATGCCGCGTCGGCCATGGCGCTTTCCGAGTCACTACTGCCCGTCGTTCCGCCGAGCACCAGCGGGCCGACGTTGACGATTGTCGTTGGCGTGTTCTGATTCGTCGGCGTCGGTTCGATCGTAGTGGGCGGTATTTCCCGAATCGGCTGCAGAGGTCCGCCGCTCGTCACGAGGGGCGGCGTCACAACAACAGCGGCAGTCACATCAATCGTGACCGTGACGAGCTTCGATTGGGTCAGGCCGTCATTAGCGCGATAGGTGAAGGTATCGGTGCCATGAAACTTGGCGTTCGGAATGTAAAAAAAGGAACCATCGTCCTGCAACGTCACCGTGCCATAGTAGGTCGATCCCACCAATGTAGCGGTCAATTGCTTGTTATCTACATCGCTATCGTTGCTCAATACACCAGCGACGGCGATCTTCAAGGTCTTGTCGGACGTGATCGAATAGCTGTCGGCGATTGCGATCGGTGCATCGTTCACCGGTGTCAAGTTAATAACAACGGTCGCGGCGAAGGAGCTGGCGAGACCGTCGTGGGCCATGTAAGTGAAACTGTCGAGGCCGTTGTAGTTGGTGTCGGGCGTGTATGTGAACGTCCCATCAGCATTGAGCAACAACATCCCGTGCCGTGGGCCGGTTTGGAGTGTCACTCGCAGCGTGTCACCGTCGATGTCTTTATCATTGTCGAGGACGCTGGTTGTCGAAACGATCAGCTTTGTATCTTCCCGGCCAAGATGAATGTCATTGGCGGCTGCCGGCGCATCGTTGACTGGTTTGACATTGATTGTGACGGTGGCTAGATTCGATGCCGTCGTACCATCATTGGCGACGTAAGTGAACGTATCGGTGCCGTTGAAGTCGCGATTCGGCGAGTAGGTGAATGAGCCATCGCTGTTCAATGTCACGGTACCGAAGCTTGGTCCACCGACGAGAATCGCCTTGATCGGGTCGCCATCTACATCCGAATCGTTGATTAGGACGCCATTGGACGAGATGGTCAGCACACCATCCTCGGCGACACTGAAAGTATCACCGACGGCAATCGGCATTTCATTGACGGGGTTGATCCTGATCGTCACGATGGCACGATTCGAATAGGAGATGCCGTTGTAGGCGCGATAGCTGAAGCTGTCGAAGCCGTTGAAATCCGCGTTGGGAGTGTAGATGAATGAGCCGTCGGCGTTGAAAACCAGCGTGCCGTTGCTCGTGCCGCTGACGAGAACTGCGGACAATGCGTTGCCATCGAAATCAACGTCGTTGCCAAGCACACCATTTGCTGCAACCGTCAACGTAGTGTCTTCATTGACGGTATAGCCATTGACGATAGCGACCGGGGCATCATTGACGGGAATGACATTAATCGTGACGGTGACTACGCTCGAGTTCAGCGCGCCATCGTTGGCTTGATATGTAAATGTGTCGATGCCATTGAAATTTATGTTCGGCGTGTAGACAAACGAGCCGTCCGCATTGAATACGAGAGACCCGTTGCTGGTGCCGCTTACCAGTATTGCCGTCAACTTGTTTCGGTCAGGGTCGTAGTCGTTAATCAGTACGCCGCCCAGTCCTGACTGGGCCACGCCGATCGTAGCGAGCAAACGGGTCATCGACTCGAAGTCGGCCCGAATCTGTTCCGGGGTCAGGCTGACGTTGAAGGCACGGACTTCGTCAATCACTCCATCGAACGTCCGCGTCGTCGTGGTGGCGTCGTTGCCGACGATCAAGTTCAGACCCGCATCCGACGTAATGACCCCGGTTGGCGTGTTGGATTCAATAACGGCAACTTCGACGCCGTCGATGAATATCCGCGGATCGTTAGCCAGCGACGAACTATCGTAGATCACCGTGACCATATGCCACGTGTTGAGCGCGATGCTGTCGTTCAGCGTTTGCCATCGACCCGTTGCCAAAGTAGCGCCCTGTTCAAAGATCAAACAACGGTTCGAACCGTCAAGTTTGAACGACCACCCATCGCCCAGCGCACCAAAGGCGAAGGTGGTGGAAGCGTGGGACACAATACGACCGAAGCCGTTTTCGCCCCAGCCAGCGGGATTAATCCATGCGGACACGGTGCCGCCGCCAGCAAACAGGTTGTCCGTAATTGGCGACGAACCAAGATTGATGGCGCCATCGACGCCATCAAATCGGCGCCCGTTGGCAATAAAGCCGGTAACGCTGTTCGTCCGACTGACGGTCACTGTGAGGGCATTTGGCGATGAGTCAACGATTGGACCTTGAAGATGCAAGACGGCCTGAGCGCCGTTCACCCAAACTCCAGCAGGATTCTGGGCATCAGTTGCCGACGCGTTGCCATAATACATGCAAATCGAATCAGTATTGGAGGCGGCGTCGATCTGTGGCACGCGGACCCACACGGTGGACGTGCCCGATTCGTTCCATAGCTCGATTTCATAATCAAGTAGGGTGCCATCCGCGTCAACGAAGCGCAAGTCTTGGCCACCATTTTGCGTCTTCAAGTAATCCACCTTCGAACTATCGATTTCGACGAGTACCACGTGGTTGAAAAGTGCCGGGCCGGACAAGTTGTTGAAGGTGATGACGTTGCGCTTCGTCCAGGCGTTATTGAACCAACTTGCTTGCGTCGTTAAATTCCCATCCTCAAGAACAGTGTAATTATCCGCAATTCCGACAGGTGTCTCATTAACATTGATGATCGTAACCGCGATCGTTTGATTGTCGGTCAGCGAGCCATCGCTGACTTCGACCTGCACCTCGTACTTATTGTCAGCACCGACATCAATGGGCACTTCAAAGTTCGGTGCGGCGATGAAAGTCAACACGCCGGTGTTGCTGTTGATCGTAAACCTGGCTGCATCGAGACCGCCGGTGATTGCATAGCGCAGTTTCTGTGCCGGTAGGTCGGCGTCGATAGCAGTGACCGTGGTCACGGCCGTCGTGTTCTCCGGTGTGGTGATTGACGTTGAGTTGCCACCGCCGTTCGACGTGATTATTGGGGCGACGTTCGTGCCCCCAAACTGTCGGACAAATATGCCATTGGGATCGCCCGGCCCTGGCCCGGACGAACTGCCTTCCCCGGACCAAACGACGACGACGTCGTTGCTATCGAGCATCGCCAGCGATGAGTTCGACTGATTGCCGTTCGTGTACTGATTGACGGCGAAAGCGCCGCCGATCGCCCCGCCGTTGAAGTCATAGTGTTGCCCGTAGACCCCGAGGCCGCTACCGTCGCCGGTCTTATGGTACGTGACAATGATCTCGCCCGTACTCGCCATTGCAACGGAAGGGCTGTCGGCATCACCCGATGCGACGTTTTGCCAACCGAAATGAGTAGAACCATCTGAATGGAAGCCCTTGATCCAGACCCCGGTAAAAAGAGTGTCCTGGCGATAGGCGACCGTGAAGGTGCCAGTAGCGTCAGACGCCACGCTGGGGCGCGAGCTTGTCGATAGCAGATTGTCAACTTGCAATGATGCACTTTGCATCACGCCTGCGCCATCAAATCTCTGGAAATAGATGTGCTTGTTTACTTCCCAGGTGATGACAAATTCTCCACCTGCCGTCATGGCGATTGCCGGGTCGTTCTCTGTGCCGCCATCAACGAGGTTGGCAAGTTGGTCAGCGGCATCTTTGGCAGTGCCACCTGCGTTGAAACGGCGAAAGAAAATGCCGGCGGTGTCACCCGGTCCTTCGCCGGCCCAGGTAATGACGAAGTCGCCGGTTGCACGGTCCATCGCAATGCCCGAGTTCTTTTGTGTTCCCGTCGCTGTCGTGTTGACGCGAAACTCTGACGTCAATGTCGCCCCGGTGCTGGAAAACGCGCGGGCATAAACACTGGTGGGCGTGCCATCCTGATTCTCACTTGTCCATGTCACCACAAAATTGCCATTACTGTCGCAGGCGACGTTGGCCCACCGCTGATCGTTGCTGGTCGTCTGGTTGATGCGAAACTCGCCACCGCGCGAGTTGCCGTTGGGGTTGAAACACTGACCGTAAACGCCCCAGCCGGAGCCATCCTGATTTTGACTCGACCAAACCACGACATACTTGCCGTTGTCGGCGAGCGCGATGGCGTTTTGGCTGCCACGATTCTCCATCGCCGTGTCTTGAACGCCGGCCGTTGTCAAGTTGACTCGTTGGTTCAGGGACGTTGCCAGTACCGGGAGCAACCCGCGCCACGTGCTTTGTGCCTGCAATGTAATCGGTACCGCGGATTCAATGTACCCGCTGGAATATTCAAGTCGCCAATTGCCGCCGCGCACGCTGCTGCCGGTGGCGTCGGCACTGGCCGCGACATCGGCTCCCGTCCATTGACCAATATCACGCAACAGGTTCTGTCCTGACTCGTTTTGTGCCAGGTTGCAAGCGTAAAACAAGAGATCGGCATGTGCAGCCAGTGCTAGTTGCCATTGTTGAAACTGTTGACTGTAAGAACCGATGTTGAGTGAACTCAGCCAGGTGTTGCCGATTGCGACTCCATTGGCTGCCCCGTGGCTGATGAGATGCACCGCATGCAACTGTTGATACCGGGCGAGGATGTCGGTGACTTGCCGAAGACCATCGCGATCCGGTCGCAGGATGACAACTTCAAGTCGCCGCGACGGAGCATTGCGTGTCATGTCCGCGATTAACTGCTCAAAGTCCATCACACGCGGATCGACGATGATCAGTTCAAGTCGCTGGCCCTGCGTTAGCCCACTTGGAAATACCAATTGTGTTTGTGAAGACTGGATGCCTTGTGGTCCAAATGTCGCCAGCGTACCGATACTGGTCGCGCTATTCAGTATCGGTCCCACCTGTGTCTGACTCGACATGAGTGGCGTGTGCAGCGGCGCTTTCGAAGCCAACCGAAATTGGCCAACGGACACTTGGCCGGATGACGACGACGTGGGACCGCGCGCAATCGGTGTAGTCCCGGTGAGCGAGCTGGGCAGCAATTGGCTGCGAAACTGCAGCGGTGAATTGGCAGTGGCCGCCCATGTCGCGTGATCAAGTGTCACTTGATTAGGCGCGGTAGGCAATGAGGGAGCGACAGCGTACGGCAACGCCGCTGATGTGGTCAAAAGCGCCGGCTGACAACATTCTTCAAGCTGTTCGACTTGCAATGTGCTGGTGCGAAGTACCGGACGGCCGGCGGCGCGTGACCAGGCCCGGGAACGACTTCCCCGGCGGCGGGCGTCACCCTCGGCTGGCGCGACCATTGGCATGTTCCTGCGGTCGAGCCTGGAAACGGCGGCTTTTTCCGAAGTTTTCGACCTATGCCGACTCTAGCTTTTTTTCCGGCCCCATGCTCGTTGACGGCATTGGCAGTTTGCAATCATACCGACGTGACCTACACTTGCTCATTCCCGGGCAAGTACGCGCCCAATCTCCGTCGGCCAGTGGCCGCTTGGGAGTGGCTTGACATGCAGGTCTTAATCGCCGACGACAACAACTTCTATCGCCGCGCCTTGAAAGCGACGCTTCTTGAGTGGGGCTACGACGTCATTGAGGCGTCAGATGGTGAGGGTGCCTGGCGTGTCCTCAATTCACCGACCGCACCAAAGCTGGCGATCATCGATTGGATGATGCCGAAGATCGATGGCCTAGAAGTTTGCCGCCGGTTGCGAAGCGTGCCACACCACGAACCTACTTATGTGATTGTGTTGACCTCCCGCGAAGGCAAAGCCAACACAGTGGCGGCGTTGTCCAGCGGAGCCGATGACTTTGTCACCAAGCCCTTTGATCGCGAAGAATTGGCGGCACGGCTTCAAGTGGGTCGCCGCATTGTCGGGCTGCAAACGTCGGAAACCGTGATCTACTCATTCGCACGAGCGGTCGAAGGCAAGAGTGCCTACACCCAGGGTCATGCGGATCGCACGGCACAATATGCGTTGGCGCTGGCCAACCGACTGGGCCTAACCACGGCAGACCGCGAAATTCTTCGCCGCGGTGCCGTGTTGCACGACATCGGGAAGATTGCCATTCCCGATTCCATTCTCGATAAGCCCGGTGCGCTCACCAAGGAAGAATACGACGTAATCAAGCAGCACCCAGAACGCGGTGCCAAGATGGTGGAGCCAATTGAATCCGTGCGCGATGTGATTCCGTTGATTCGCTGGCATCACGAACGGCTGAATGGCAGTGGCTATCCGGATGGACTCCACGGTAACAAGATACCACCGCTCGTGCGCATTCTCTCAGTCGTGGATGTTTATGACGCCATTCGCAGTGATCGGCCCTATCGCTCTGGCCTCGCCCATGATGAATGTCTCGACGTGTTACGAAAAGACGCGGCCGGCGGCGGACTCGACCCGCGCTTCGTAGAAGTGTTCTGTTCAATTCCGATTAATGGGCTGGCACCTGCCAGCGCTGCCACGACAGATCGACCGCTGACCGTGCCGCGCGAATCGCTGACTAATTTCACAAAATCCACCGCGCCGTCGTTGACCGTGTTGTCGCACTTTGCGGGCGTGTCGTCGGAGTTATCGGGTATTCTGGGACGCGATTAAACGTCAGTATTGTGTTTTCAGAACCGCCACGAGATCAAGTTTGTCGAGCTTCCGGCGCACGATCAGTGCGGAAAACAATGCTGACGCAAGAATGACGCCCGCCGCCACAGAAAAAGTCGCGGGGAAGATAACGACGGGCATCCGAATCGCTTCGGATTCAACCGATTTGGCAATCAGCCACGCCAGTCCGCGCCCCAGCAACTGCCCAACGGGCAACGAAAGCAGCACTAATACACTCAGTTCACCGAGCAGAATCGCGGAGATTTCACCGCGAGTGAAACCAAGGACGCGCAGACTCGCCAAATCGCGGCTGCGTTCGGCCAGTGTGACTTGAGCTGAGTTATAAACCACCCCCACGGCGATGATGACGCCGAACACGATGTAAAAGCTGCGGATAATGCGCATGTTCTCCTGTTGGATATCCTGAAAGTTCTGAATCATCGCTGACTTCACCTGGGCCGCCGCAATGGCTGGACGTTGCTTCAGTGCGGCATAGAGTTGGTCCACTTTGTCCGGGTCGGCGATCAGATAGCCCCCGGATACGCTGCCGCCCTCCAATAACAGTCGATTGAGCGCATCAACGTGCATGTACGCATTCGCGCCGACGATTTCCTTGACGATCATTGAGACTAATACTTCGCGGACAGGCCGCTGCCCCTCCAAGATCTCGACAGTGACATGATCGCCAGGCCCGACATCGAGAATCTTTGCCAGTTGATCGCCGAGGACAATGCCTTCGGGCGGCAGCGACACCGGATGCAATTGTTCATCGATCAAACGCACCATGCGCGGTTCCGTCACCAGGCCGCGCACCGCGAGGCGTTTGGACCGGGGGCCGTGTCGCAACTTGGCGGGTGCCGCACGAAACGCCTCACAAGCGATGACGCCGGGCAGGTTTTGCATCTCATGCAGGATTCGCCCCGGTCTTGGCTCAACGAACGAGACCGACACGTTTTGTCGCTGCATGATGTCGAACTGAATATCCACGATGTAGTCGAAAGCATCGCCAATGAAGTAACCCATGATGAGTACCGCTGAGCCGAAGGCGAGGCCGATGACTGACAAGGCCGCGCTAATCGGCTTGCGCTCCAGGTGCCGCAGAACCATGCGCGCCCCCGGCGACAGGAATCGCGCAAGGCCAATGCGCTCAACAATTGTAGGCCGATAGCGCGGCGGCGACGGCGGCCGCATCGCCTCGGCGGGCGGCAAAGTCACAGCCTTGCGCACGGCCCAGACCGTGCCGACAAACGCGGCGATCAAAGTTATGGCCGCGGCTTCAATAAATACGGCGGGCTCGTAGGTAAATCGCAAAATGGGAAAGCGATAGAACTTCTGGTACATCGCTGTGAGCCACTGCCCTTGGGCAATTCCGGCAAGCATCCCGGCAATCAAACCAACGCTGACGATGACCAGGGCGAATTTCAGATAGTGCCAACCGACGGCGAAATTAGAATAACCAAACGCTTTGAGTGCCGCGATCTGCTCGCGCTGCGACGACACCAGACGCGACAGCACGACATTGAGCAGAAACGCCGCAACGCCCAGAAAGATGTTGGGGGCGATGCGCGAAATGGCTTTCAGGTTGTCGAACTCGTCGGAAACAAACTTGTGCGACATTTGCTCGTCACGACCAAACGCTCCGGTGCCGCCGTAGTCGGCTGTCAAATCGTCGAGCTGTCGCAACACTTCGGGTTCAATCGCGCCGGGTGCTAGGGTCAGCGCGATGTCATTGAAGGCCCCGCGCATATCCCAAGCGAATTCCAACGGCCGGCGGGCCATCCACAGCACTGCAAACCGTTTGTCGTCCGGGAAAAAGTCCCCTTGCCGCATCTGAAAAATGTACTCGGGTGCCAGCGCGACTCCGACGATGCGCAGCGATTTCTTCTTGCCATTGATAATTGCCGTGACGCGGTCTTCCGGCTTCAAGTGATTGGCCAGAGTAAAGGCTTCACTTGCCAGTGCTTCATCATCGCGAGCCGGGTCCGGAAATCGGCCCAACCGCAAATACACTGCATTCAGGTCGCCGGTATCTTCACGCTCGGGTAAGGAGATCAACCGACCGACGGCCGGCTCGGCCAACCCCGGCACGTCTAATGTGACATCTTTGACGACTCGGGTTGAAACTTGAACAACGCCGGGAATCTCGCCGATGCGATCAGCTAACGCTCGTGGCGCACGTTTGACGGCGGCGAACACGTCGGCAAAGCGGTGGCGATCATAGTACACCGCGCGGGTTTGCTGCAATGACACGAGGGCGCTGCGGGTCATCACAAAGGCGGTGACGCCGCAGGTGAGAATCAGGACGATCGCAATGACCTGGCCTTTGACGTGCCAAAGGTCACGCAGCAACTTGCGATCAATCGCCGCGACAACTCGCACACATGCCCCCAAGTTCGACCAACATGAAACCAGGACGCACCTAGTTTCTTACTGGCTGAACCCTGGTACCGACAGCTTCACATCGCCCGGGGACTTCTTGTCTTTCCGTGGCTGGCCCAACGGGTTTCGCAAGATCGGCCGTTCGTTGAAGCCAAGTTTGGGCAACTCGACTTTTGGCGGGTTCGGCGGGCCAACTTGGTTGTGGGCCAGCGGCGATTGTTCCAACGCAGATGTTGGCGGCATGGCATGCGATTCGCGCCAAGCTTCAAAGCCAAGGCCGAAAAGAAGCGTATACGTGCATGCCGTCGCGGGCAGCGATGGCGACCAGAATTTGACGGCGGTGCCGGCGAAGTGATTCAGCTTTGGCACGACGCCGTTAAGGTCCACGCTGCAAAGTTCGTCGAGAACCAGATGCGACAAGAACCCGAGCATGATGCCGATGGCGAAAAACATGCGCGATTCGAAGGCGGGATGATCCAAGCCCAAAAACGTCAGCAGCCCGGCGATGAGCATGGCCGGGATACTGTGAAACATGCCACGGTGTACCGTGGCTTTGCGGAAGATGTTGGTCAAGACATAACGCACGAAAAGATACGACCCGGCCACGGCGAGCAATGCCTGTTCCGGCGATATTCCCAGGCCGGCAACACGACGCAACAACACGAACGGGACAATCGCTGCTGCCAAGTGCGACAGTTCACGCACCGGAACGCCCGAGTCACTGTCCAAGTCAGGCAGCAAACCACCCAGCGCCGTCAACAAGCCGCCGACGCAGGCAATGGGCCAATCGACATTCAACTGCGACCACGAAACTGCCGCGTAAACTGCTCCCAAACCCGTGGAAAACGTAATGTGCCCGCGCCAACTTGCCATGCCCGGCCTCCATGCCTGACCATCATCAACCGATAAGCCCTTGAAATACCCAAATTGCCCGGTTC
>JANLTA010000713.1:0-17445 GCA_031362705.1 Gemmataceae bacterium
CTTTTCTCGGCATGCCGCGCGATACGAAGATTCACACGCACAACATGGATGGCCGGCAGTTCGTGCAGGAACGCACGCAACCCGGCAGCTATCACCTGATCGTTCAGGACGCGGTCAATGACCTATCGGTGCCCTACCACATCATGACCAAAGAATACAACGCCGCCATCAAAAAGGCCCTATCTCCCGACGGCGTGTACTTGTTGACAGTGATTGACGACCCGGAAGGTAAACTGCTCGGCGCGGCCGTGCGCACCATGACGGAGTCGTTTGCCCATGTTTGCATTTTGTCGGACTGGGAGATATGGAACGACGAGCAGCGGCATGTCTATGTCATCGCCGGGTTGCCGGAGCCGTTCGACGCGGACAGGATGAAGGCTGTGTTAGCGCGTCAGGGCATTGCCGAGATGAAGACCAAGATGATGCCGGCCACGATGCTCGATAGCTTTCTAGCAAGAACCAAACCTGTGTTGCTCACCGACGACTACGCTCCGGTGGATAACCTCATCGCGGACACGTTCAATCGCAAGTTTGAACAATAGGTAGTCGCGGACTTGGTTTGGCTCACAACAAAAACAAGACCAACCACAAAGGCACGAAGAGCACAAAGGAAGCACAAAGAAGAGCCTCTTCTTTGTGCTCTTTGAGTCTTTGTGGTTCGTATCAATATGCAACTCGGCCAACGATCACTCTTCGTCTTCGCGCAGCCGGGCCAGCACGGACAAATCTTCCAGCGTGGTCGTGTCTTGTGATGTCGCACGGCCGGCGGCGACGTCACGTAACAGGCGGCGCATGATCTTGCCGGAGCGCGTCTTCGGCAGCATATCGCTGAAGCGAATGTCGTCGGGCCGGGCAAGTGCGCCGATTTCCTTGGTGACGTGCGCCTTCAGTTCGTTCTTCAACCCATCCGATGGTTCGTTGCCCTGTTTCAGGGTGACAAAGCAGCAAATGGCCTCGCCCTTCAGGTCGTCAGGTCGGCCAACCACGGCCGCCTCGGCGACCTTGGGATGATTCACGAGGGCCGACTCGACTTCCATTGTGCTGAGACGATGGCCGGAGACATTCAATACATCATCGACGCGGCCCATGACCCAGAAGTAACCGTCTTCGTCGCAACGGGAACCGTCGGCTGTGAAATAGGTGCCGGGGATTTGGCTCCAGTATTGCGTTTTGAAGCGCTCGTCGTCGCCGTAAATGGTTCGCAACATGCTCGGCCAGGGACGCCGCACGACAAGGAAGCCGCCGGAGTTCGCGGGCACTTCGTTGCCCTGCTTGTCGACCACGGCGGCTTCAATTCCCGGAAGCGCCCGAGTTGCGCTACCAGGTTTTGTGGCAATCGCACCCGGTAACGGTGCGATCATGATCGCACCGGTTTCGGTTTGCCACCAGGTATCGACGATGGGACATTTACCGCCGCCGATGACCTCCTGATACCACATCCACGCTTCGGGATTGATCGGCTCGCCGACCGAACCCAACAAGCGCAGACTGGAAAGATCATGCTTCTTCGGCCATTGATCGCCCCACTTAACGAAAGCGCGTATTGCTGTCGGAGCGGTATAGAAGATGGTCACACCGTATTTGGCGATGATCTCCCAAAAACGATCCTCGCGCGGTTGGTTGGGCGCTCCTTCATACATCACCACAGTCGAGCCGTTGGCCAGCGGGCCGTACACGATGTAACTGTGTCCGGTGACCCAGCCCACGTCGGCAGTACACCAATACACATCGTCTTCGCGGATGTCGAACACCCATTGGTGTGTCAAAGCGCAGCCAAGCATGTAACCACCGGTGGTGTGCAAGATGCCTTTGGGTTTGCCGGTGGACCCCGATGTGTACAGGATGTAGAGCGGGTGTTCGCTGTCGAGTTCCTCGGCGGGGCAATTCGCACTGGCGTCGGCAATCACGTCGTGCCACCACACGTCGCGGCCCGGCTTCATGTTCACGTTAGTGTTGCAGCGATTCAACACGATGCAGGTTTGCACCGTCGGCGACTTAACCAGTGCCTCATCGACATTGGCCTTGAGCGGAATAACTTTGCCGCGGCGCCAGCCGCCGTCGGCTGTGATGACGGCCTTGGCACCGGCATCATTGTTTCGATCCGCCACAGCATCGGCCGAGAAGCCGCCGAAGATCACCGAATGCGTCGCCCCGATGCGGGCACATGCCAACATGGCAATCGCGGCTTCCGGCACCATCGGCATGTAAATGGTGACGCGGTCGCCCTTTTCGATGCCGATGTTCTTAAGGGCGTTGGCGAATTTGCACACTTCGCGATGGAGTTGATGATACGTCAGAGTTCGTGTGTCGCCGGGCTCGCCTTCGAAAATGATGGCAGCTTTGTTTTTCCGAGGGCCAACAAGGTGGCGATCCAGGCAGTTGTAGCTGGCGTTGGTCGTCCCACCGACGAACCACTTGGCAAACGGTGGCTGCCAATCCAGTACTTTGGTCCAGGGTTTGAACCAATGCAGCATTTTGGCCTGCTCGGCCCAAAACTCCTCGGGCTTATCTTTGGCCCACTTGGTGAGCCGCTCAAACTCGGCAAGCGACGGGACTCGCGCCTTGGTTGCGAATTCGGTCGGCGGCGCGAATTTGCGCACCTCTTTGAGAACGCTGGTGATATGCTTGTCGGATTCGGACATTGGCCCGTCACTCCGTTGTTAATCGAGCGGTTGGCGGGCATTCTATTGGCCAGGCGCGGATCGTTCAGCGAGTGCGGGTGTCACTCACCCTGGACCAGTTTGCGAATCACGCTGGCCGGCACCGCCAACTTTGTGACCATCTGCACCTGGGGTGGCGACTTGACTACTTGCGGTGGCTTCTCGACCTTGGGTTCCACCTTAGGCATCGGCACCGGGTCCTGCCGGCGACGGCGGCGTGTCTTAGCTGGATCGGCCGGGTCTTCCTCGGTGTCGGTCTCAATGGTCTGCGTCATGGCAGCCATGCCGATCACCGCGCCACATTTGTTTAAGATGGGCGCACCGCTGGACCCTTGAGCATAATCGGTGGAAAGGCTCATCCAAAATGCGGGCTTTTTGCATTCAGCGGTGTCCTTGTTGTAGCGAGTGACGAAGCCTTGAGTGAAGGTAAACAATTGGCCGCCGGGGTGACTGAGCACGCCTGCCCAGGAAGCCACTGGTTCATCACCGCCCAAGTTCAATGGCTGAAAATCTTTACCTTTGACCCGGATCACGGCAACGTCGGCCTCGGCGTCGCCGGCCAGGATGTCAATCACGGGAAAGACCTCGCCCCTGGCGTTGGCCACACCAAAGCGCTCATCGCCCGCCTTCTCAAGGACGTGCCAGTTCGTGACCAACACACCATCCGCTGTCAACGCCCAAGCCGTTGCCTGTCGGCCATCGTTCCAAACGTCCGGATCGTCGTCGCATTGGGCGACACTGCCGACAACGAAGACGCCGTTGAGGGAACGTCGATAGACTTCATCCGGTGTTAGCGCCTGCGTCGGCGCGGCCGGCAACGTCAGCTTGCACGTTTTCGGCTTCAGTTTGTCTTTCAACTCACTGGGCTTGATGCACTCATTCTTTTTGGCCAACTCGACGAGCCGCTCGGAAAAGTCCTTGTTGAACTGCTCGTCGTCGATAAACCACGGCTCGGAAGGCGGAGTCGCCGCGAGACATAGCCCGCCGATAACTAGCGACAGCAACACGATTCGAATGCAATTCATGGATATGCTCCGTTCGACCGGGCACGGAGCATACATTGTATCGGGTCAATCGGGCAACCCGAGAGCATTGAGCACGGCATCGCGGAATGTGGTCATTGGCAACGGTCCCTCACTGGGTAACAGACCGTAGCCTATACAGAGGGGGCGGTCCAAATCATCGGTCGCAGCCCGGCCGTGGCTGCCGCGAACTAGCGACGCATCGAGCGGCACCACGTCCATGGTCATTCGAAAGCCCATCACCTTTTGGGCCAGCTTGCGGGCGACTCGCAGCTTGGGTAGTCGCAGGTTCGGGTCGAAAAACAGTTCGCACGGATCAAAGCCCGACTTGTTGTGAATGGCGACGCAACGAGCGTAGTCCGGAGCGTGTTTGTCATCGAGCCAAAATGGATACGCGAACCATGCGTGGGGTTTCGCCAGTGCAATGATCTCGCCAGAACGCGCATGACGCAGATGAAACTCTTCTCGTTGATCGCCGGCCAAGACACGATCCACCCCGGGCAATTCGTTCAACGTTTCGATGACGCGAGGTACATCAACTGAATTACGGACGTACACATGGGCCAATTGGTGATCGCACACGGCAAACGCCCTGCTGTCATACAAATCAAGTTGCTCGCCGAAGGGGCCGGGCCGTATGGATAACAAGCCAGCCGTTCGAAACGCACGATTCGGATGAATCGCCGTTATGACATCGCAGTGACTGTATTCGCTGACGACCCAGACGCGAGCACCGATGGCCTTGGCCGCGTCGAGCAGTGGGGCCGCCGCCTCGTCGAGTTCACCAACGAGTTTCGCCATTTTGCAACCGCTCGGCCCGAAACGCTGCGGCTCGTAATCCAAGTGCGGCAGGTAGACCAGCGATAAATCGGGGCGTTGGTCCACCAGCGTCAAGGCGGCAGCAGCAGCAATCCATTGCGTCGAGCGCAACCCAGCCAGCGGCCCCCAAAAGGCTTGGAACGGAAACGGACCAAGTTGCTTGACCAGAGAATCGCGCAACTCCGCCGGCGTCGTCGCTATGTCGAACGCTTTGCGGCCATCAATGCCATAGTGCGGCTTCGGTGTCACTGACCAATCGACGGCAGCACCCTGATTGAACCACCAGAATAGCTTGGCGATGGTGACATCACGACCCCGTGCCGCAGCCCGGCGTTTGGCCGTGACGTAAAGCGGCTCGGCTTCGATGAGTCGATTACTTTGCTGCCAGAATCGGACATCGTTGGTGTCGCGAAAGAGCCAGCCGTTGGCGACAATACCGTGGTGATCCGTTGTCGTTCCCGTCAACAGCGTGGCCTGCGCGGTACAGGTGACGGCCGGTAAGACTTCACAAAATGGGATGCAAGTACCTATCGCCGCTAAGCGCGGCGCGTGCGGCAACAGCCTTTGTGTCAAACCGACTGCGTTGATGATTACGAGCGGCACTGGCATAACGCCGCCCATCGAGAATCAATTGTAAGAAAGTATCGAGCCATCCACGGTCAGTTCCACATCGTGTGACACGCCTTTGGGATCCCTCCCGCGGAGCTGATAGCCGCCGTGTGGCAATTGCCATGCCGTGTGGTAGCGTACCGTGGGCAACTGGGCCATGGCCTGGCGGCGAACGACGGCCGGCACTCGTGTCAGCGGAATCATTGGCTTGGATGCCGGTTTGTTCTGCTCGAGGCAGCCCGTGGTCAATAAGAGTCCAATAATCGCCCAGCGACGCATCAATATCTCCCGCAAACAATCCGTGCGATCAATGGCTACACCCGGCGACTTGAGCGTAGCCTCTCGCCTTTAGTATGAACGTCGCTTGGCGAATTAGCGGCAGAACTCGATATAGCAAGTCTATCCGAACCAGTCGAGTTGGGCGATGGTGTTGGATTGGCCGATTGTGCGGAATGAGCTTTCGGAGTTATCGCATCGACCAGTTCGCTTTCAGGATACCGGGTCGATGATGCAGGGCATCGATGACCGCAGCCGGTTTGGCATCTTGTGCCAGCCAGATGCGATACGTCAAATCCACGGTCTGGGTTTTGCCGCCGGCATCGACGCGCAGTAACCGGTAGCGGACGATGGTCTGTCCATGTTGTTCATGTATCGCGGCTTCCGCAACGGCGACCGATTCGGCCCTGAGTTTGATACTGGATGATCGGCCCTGGCTCCGTGCGGCCAATTCCATGAGGCCGCACGCTGCTCCCCAAATGGGAATCGCGACGGCCGCGCCAATGAGATAGCCGGCCCCCACCGCCATGCCGATGGCCACCGCGAATATGACAAAGGCGGTATCACGAGTGTCGCCCACGGTCGTGCGGAAGCGCACGATGGAGAGTGCGCCGACGAGACCGAACGCGCGGGCCACGTTGTTGCCGATCACGTAGGTGACCAACGCGACGATCACGCACAGTAAAACAAGCGTAGTACCCAGGCCATTGGGTCGGTCATCATGACCCTTACGGAACAGGGCGTGAATCAAGGCGATGCATGCGCCGAAGACAAACGCCATGCCCAGCTTCGCAGCCGTAGCACCAGCCGAGACATCATGATCGTTTTGAACCGTACCCTGCAGCCAATCAAACATTCAATGCTTCCATGCGGAAGTTAATTGTGTCAGCACACCTTAACGCATTCAACCACACTGGACCACGGCAGGTTTCGCGCACAGTGCGAATGTCGTAGCGATTCCCCGATTTCCATACTTAATTTGCGTTCGCGTCGGCCTGCATCATTCCGAAAATGTTGTCTTCGGTGTCTTTGCAATAAGTCAGCCAGCCCACGCCCGGGATTGGCATCTTCGGAACCACGACCTGCGCGCCGAGTTGCGTGGCTTTCGTCGTATAGTTATCAACATTCGGAGTATCCACGGTGCAGACATAACCAACCACCGGTACGTCGCCACTTGGGCCGGGTCCACGCCGCTTGATGAGTCCGCCATCGATACCTGGCGTGCCCGGTTCGCCGGTCTTGATAAGCCAATACTCCGCCGGACCGCCCCATGACGTGAACTGCCAGCCGAAAAGCTCGGTGTAGAACTTCACCGCACGTGGTGGATCTTCGGCGTGAATCTCGAAATGTACAACACGCGGCATAATGAAGTCTCCGAGGTCCTTGGGCACTTTTCGGAGAAATGATATTACTTTGCCGACGATGCGCGAACGGTGCGCCATTCGCCGATACCTTTGGCACCGGGTGGTGAGACGCCATTCCACGGCTCTACTGCGGGGCCGGTGTTCGGCGGAACAACAGGTTTCGGCAATGGAGTGATGTCAACAGCGGGTGCGGCAACCGGCGGCGCAACAATTGGTGCTGCGGTAGGCGAAGGAATCCACGTCGTGTCCTTGACGGCGTCCATGACGGGTACAACGGGCACGTTCGCCTTGGGCATTTCGACCGGTGCCGGGGGCATTGTCGGCATTGGGTTCGGTTGGGTTGTTGGCGGAGCAACATTTGTCGCCGGAGGAGCATGCGGAGCATTATTCGCCGAAGCGAATCCAGGCTGGGTGGCCGCTCCCCAACCGTACCATCGCCAATTCGGCGCGGCCATCGTGCCGACGGTTGGTGTCATGGGTCGAAATGTCGATGCCTGCGCCGTTGTGGCAGGACCGGGTACGGGGACAGCGGTCATTTGAGCATTGGCGTTTCGCGCGGCGATGCGCGATCCGGCATATCCGGTCTGTTCCAACGCGGGAGCCACGGTCGGAAGGATCGGCAGCGGTTCCTGTTGTACGTATTCACTCATCGGAACCGGCGTCATGGCCGTGGCAGGTGCGGCAGAGACGGGACTGACAATCTGTGCCGGCACGGGTGGATCTTGCGCGAATGCCGCTGGCCCGACGGCGAACAATGCGGCCGCGGTCCAGATGCGAGCGTAATATCGGCGAGTGTTCATTGTTCGCGTCCTTGCGATCCGCAATTAGCGGCGACCAGCGTTTGATGGCGCTGCCACCGCGCCCTGGCCGGCACCAATAGTTCCCAGGCGGTTGAAGTAGTTTCCGTAACTTTGAAACACGGCCGGCGTACCCGCAGATCGGCCCGACGCCTGCAAACCTGTCTCGGGATCGACGGCACCGCCGAATCGTCCGCCAAAACCGGGAGCCGCTCCCATGGGCCGGCCCGAGTAAGAGCCAAGCGATTGCTGACCGGGCCGGACAATGTTGTAGTAGTCAATGGCCGAGAGGCCGCCACGACTCGATCCTCGCAATAGATTCAGGTACGGGCTGAGACGCGGTTGCGGCGGAATGTACTGTTCTTGCAACCCGCCGGGCGTTTGCGTTTCGGGGAAACTCTGAATGGTGCCGAAGGAACCGGCACCCTGGAGCACCGGAATTCGGTTGTCGTCAGATTTGCTGCCCTGCGGATTCGGCTGTTGAAAGACTGGCACACGACCGGTATCGGTCGTGGGCGGCTGGTAGTTGTTGGTTTGAGCAATGAGTGGACTGGCCAAGACAACGGCGGCGAGAATCGCAAAGCGGCGGGTCATTGTGATGTCTCCGGGCGGACTCCGCAATTGTACACTGGAATCTGCCGTCTCACCGTCAGTTGTTATTGTTGTTGCCGTTAATGCCCCGGCCGTTAATCGTGTTCACCGTCGAACTGCCCAATAGAGCGACTCCGAAGATCTTCTCCACCGGCGCGAGAATCTTGGCGAGAGTGTTGTCCACCGTCACGATAGTCTGGGCCTGCACAAAGATGCGATCGCCGGGCAGCACCTGATAGTTTGTCTTTGTTTCACCGCGTCGTGTGATGCCGCAATAGTCCACCGGTAGAATCTGCTCCGGATTGTTACAATTGGGCGAACGTCGCGCCACCCAAATGTGCTTCGTCGAACCGACGGACGGCACGCCGCCAATCCGGCCCAGTGCATCCAACACCGTCTCGCTACCCGTGATTGGGAATGGCCGGATTTGTTCGCCGAAGCCAGCGCCATCACTGATGACGTAGTAGACCTTGCTGTTGTAAGCCGCGACGGAAACCGACACTTGAATTGCGTCGGGGCGCACCCCGGCTCCACCATCCTTGGTCTTCACGCCAAGGAACTCGCGAACACGTTCGCGGGCTTCATCGGTGGTCAGCCCAGCCACATAGACGTTTCCGTAGATGCCGATGTTGACCATGCCGTCAGGCTGCACCAGAAACTGTCCGTTGATCGGTTGTGGCGGCAGCGCGGTCGAATACGGTTGATCCTGCGGCTTCAACGGCGGCATCAACACTTCGATAAACAAAATGTCGGGTGGCTCAATCTGGTACGGCGGCAGAATCTCTTTTCGCAGTTCGCGCGGCACCATGCCATCCGGCGGTGCCACGAACAACTGCTTCTGATTGGCGCAGCCGCCGAGGCTCGCAAGCAGGGCGAGTTGCGCCAGCATGAGCCGCGGTGAATGCCGCATGAAAGTCCCCTAACCGGTCTTACGCAGATTGCCACGGCAGCCCGGACGCATCCGGGCCGACCCTTCCTCTCCGGGTTTATCGGCACCGCAAGCAGTCTCGCTGAAATCGTTTTGACCGGCAGAGCTTAACAACAACACTGACAGTTGCGTCGCTTGAGCTTGATGCTCACTCGTTACGGAGCGCCGACACAAAGCGCGATCGAGGCCGCTACGGCATCGAGTTGTTCCTCTGTCACGACGCCCAGCAGATCGACGAAACGCGACAGTTCGACGGATTTGGTTTGAAACGCATCCGCACCCGAATCCTTGTATAGGCCATTGCCGACATCCGCGAAGATCTCCGTGAACCACGGGTATGCCGCGTACTGTGGCTTCCAGTCGGTAATCGGGACAACCAATCTCAATGGCAGTCGGCCGATCACTGCTAGATTCACAACCAATGCTGGGCGAATTTTGCGGATTTCTGAGCCCACAGCCGGGTCAAAATTGACAAGCCAGATCTCACCGCGTTTGGGTGTTTGAACTTTGACCATAAAGATCTTTCTCGCTGAATGCTACAAACGCAGTCAATTCGACATCGTGACAATAGTCATGTTCCGCCTGCGCGACGGCAATCGCCAAGATGGCATCCCGTTCGGCCGCTGGGAGACATCGCAGTTCGGCGGCGGTCCACCTGCGTGTCTTGGGGTCAAGTTCGGTAGCAACCATGATTGCAAGTACTCCGAGAACAAATCCGTTGTCCAACACGACGCTCAGACATTCAATTCCTGCCTCAATCATACCAACGCCAAATCGGCAGTGGAAGACGCATTCGCCTCCGGCATGCACCAGCCATTTCGTGACTTTACCGTTCCGCGGCACAGATGCTCGGCGGCTTCCAATGGGTTGTGCTTGAAGCTGAACGTGAAGCGGTAGTTCTTGCGATTGGCCAATTCGCGGAATGACCGCAATCCGTGCTGATCGATGGCCGCTCGATATTGTTGCCACAACTTTGCCGAGGCCAGCGCATCACCGGCAGATGAGTGGGCGCGGTTGATCGGTACGCGGTGTTGTCGGCATGCCTCTCCGAGTTTGACGACGCGGCCGAGATTCAACATGGGCCGCATGTACATGAGGCACAACTGGGGCGGGGTTTGTTTGATGCCAACTTGCGACAACTCGTGCAACAAGAATCCCAGGTCAAACGTCACGTTGTAAGCGGCAACGACACAACCGGAAATCGCTTCGACGAATCGGCCGGCTACGTCGGCAAAGGCTGGGGCATCGACCACATCGGCATCAGTAATGCCGTGAACAAAGGTCGCGCCGACGCTGCGATTCGGACGGATCAATGAATCGAATGCAATCTCTGGCTCACGACCCGGCTCAACCCGAACCACCGTGGCTTCCACCACGCGATCCGGGCCGGCATACAACCCCGTCGTCTCGAAGTCGATGACCGCGACCGGAACGTCGGCGATTACATGATCCCAGATGCCGGGCATGGTGGTTACTCCCTCAACGACCATTGGCTCATGCTCCGGCTGGATCCTTGCCATCGACCCACGGGCCGGCCAGTTTCATGTACTCCGGCGGTGTGAGTGTGCTGCCTTGGTCGCCGCCCGACCAACCCATGATCTGGTTGGGCTTGCCGCGCTTCTTGCTGCGGGTTTCCCACTTCGTGGCCCACGAGGCATCGGCGTCCACGGCCTTGCGTTGTTCTTTGTCCCAGAACAGCGCTTTGCCTTCGCGATAACTCTTCACACCCATTGCCACTGTCGTAAACGCGGCCGCACCCAGAGCCGGCGTGCATAGCGTCTCGGTCTTACGGGCGCGGACGCATTCGAGGAAGTTATCCCAAATGGCATAAGTATCGTCACCTTTAAGTCCGCCGGAGACGAACTCGCCGTCTTTCGGAAGCGGGCCGGATGGACCACTTGGCGCACTGTTGATCTTCTGCGGCAGAATGGTGTATCCAAACGACGAACTCTTCGGATCTTTTGGATCCGAACGTTTGTTGTCAAAGACCAGCGTGGCGCTGTGCCCGCGGATGCACTCCTCAATGCGATGATCATTCGACATGGTCGCGGTAATCAGCACCTGGCAGCCTTCATCGTAGTCGGCAACGATGGCCGACACGTCCGGCACATCGCGTTCATCGTACTCGAGATAAATGCCGCCGCCGCCGACCACACGAGCCGGGTAGCGCACGCCCATCGCGGCAATGAGATGCGTGGTTTGATGCACGAACAAATCGGTGAACATACCGCCGCCGAATGGCCAGTAGCAGCGCCATTGGCCGAACACGGCCCGGTCGAATGGCACTTCCTTGGCAGTCGGCCCAAGTTTGACGCCGTTCACGTCGAAGCCGTGGCCGAGGAACATGTCCCAATCAATCGTTTTGGGGTTCATTTCCTTAGTCAGCGTGTAGTAACGCCATTGGCCAACGGTGCCGTTGCGGAAATAGCTGGTCTGGCCCTGCATGACATGACCGATGTTGCCCGCGCGAATGTACTCGTTGGCCTTCATCCATGTCGGGTCGGCCATCGACTGCACACCGACGCACATCACACGACCGGTCTTCTTCCAGGCATCGACGACGGCGTGGGCCTCGTCGATCGTGCGGGTCATCGGCTTTTCGCAGAAAACGTCTTTGCCGGCTTTCATGGCATCTATGGCCATCTTGGCATGCCAGTGATCCGGCGTTGCGACGCAGCAAACATCCACATCTTTCAATTCGATGATCTTGCGATAATCCTTGTTGACATGAGTCGTGTCGCCTTCCTTGATGCCGCAGCGGAGTGCGGTCGGGAACAACCCCTGACCCTTGCCTTTGCCTTTGGTCTGGTCGCCGTCCCACACGTCGCACACAGCCACCGGCTCAACGCCTTTGTTTTCCTTCTTCATCGCCAAGATGGTATCGACGTGTTGCTGGCAGCGGCCGCCGACGCCAAGGAAAGCGACGTTGATCTTGCCGTTTGCCCCGAGCACCCGGCTATAACTGACCGCGGGCAGCGACAGTGCCGCCCCCGCCACTGCGGTGGCCTTCAGGAAGTCGCGGCGATCAGAGTTCTTGCGCGTCATCGTCGTTCTCCATGAAAAGAAAGCCCAGCCGTTGCAACGACTGGGCTTTGTCATTTACTTCAGTTTCTGTTTCAGCATCCACGTGTACAACGCATCGGTTCCGTACGCACGGTCCCAACTATTGTGATCGACATCTTTGTATTCGTCGTATTTCGGCTTCGCGCCGGCGAGTTTCAACGCATCAATCATTGAGCGTGACCGCATGACGGGTACGGTGCTATCCTTGTCGCCGTGGAAACACCAGCACGGGATATGCTTGATGTTCGCCGCCCAGGATGTTTCACCACCGCCGCAGATGGGCGCGATGGCGGCCCATTTTTTCGGGAAAGCATCAGCCATTTTCCAGGTACCGAAGCCACCCATCGACATGCCGGTGAGGCACACTCGCTGCGGATCCCCGTTGAACTCCTTCATGGATGCATCGAGCATGGCCAGGGCCCGGTCGCCCTCGGGACGGCCAGGATACCATGTTCGTACAAGATCCTGTTCGCGTTGCTGGGCTTGGGGCATCACCACAATAAACGGAAACTCCTTTTCACGTGCGCGGATGACCTTGCCGAGCGACGTTTGTGATTGCTTCTTACCGTCCGTGCCGATCAGCCCGGCACCGTGCAAAAACAGAATCACTGGCGGCTTCTTGTTTGCATCAACTTTGTGCGGCACAAAAACAACGTACTTGGCTTCGACGCCATCCGGACCTTTCAGCGTGCGATCAAGGAAACCGGTCTTATCCGCCGCCATTTGCGGCGCGGCAAGACACAACAGCATCGAGAGCGCAAGCCACCGCCGCATGGACAACTCCGTTGGCAAGAAGGGTATAAATTAGCTTACCAGACTCGACGACGGCTTTCCACGAAGAGAAGGCGGTTCACAATCAACATTTACGCGGCGGCCGGGCCGGCGGCGGTGGTCATGCCACCGGGAAGTGTAATGTGCTGAACATGGAATTCCGGCAGAATAGGCCGGGCAGATAGCGTAACAATGGTCACGCTGAACTCGGCCAAGCGCTTGTAGAAGTCACGCCGGGTCGGTCCTTCGAGCGTACCGGTCGCTTCGTTCAATACGGCGAATTTGGGGCGCACTACCAGCAATCGCGCCAACGCAAGAGCCTGGCGTTCGTTCAATGCCAACGTGGAGCTCCAGTCGCGCTCCTTGTCGAGTCCGCCGATACGCCCGGCCAATTCGTCGAGTTGCAGGACCGCGAGTATGTCCAGCAATTCGCGATCGGATGAGATTACGGTTTGACCGAACGGGGTCATCAATTCACGCAGCGTACCCGGCGTCAGGTACGGTTGCGGCGACAAGAACGAAATGCGTTCGAGCGGTGGTCGGATCACGTGACCATGCCCCGTCGCCCAAAGGCCAGCAAGCGCGCACAACAACTCGCTCTTACCGGATCCGGGCCGGCCGACAATCAACGTGTGCTGCCCCGGCTTGACGACGAAGTTGACGCGGCAGCCGGCGAAGAACTGGTGCCCATCGGTCGGGTCGCTCAGAACAAGATCGCGCACTTCGAGCAAATCGCCGTTGACCTCGAACTTCAGACCGTTCGCCTTCGGCGGCGTGCGCAGGGCCGTGGTCAGTTGGCCGAGCCGCGCTAAAACCGCCGTGAGCAGCGTTAGCCGCGGAAACTCGGTGACCAATACCGAAAACGCGTTGACGACAAATCGGAACGCGTCAACCGCCTGCGTGACCTTGCCAATTTCCTGTTCGCCGCGAATTACCAATGGTGCGACGATCAGGATCGGGACGACGATGATGAGGCTATTGAACGTGGTCGTAAACAAGCCAAGGAAGGCATTGCGGGCAATAATCCGCCGCAAGTTCATCACGACAATATTCAGCCGATTCAACAGTCGCGGCCCCTGTCGTGCTTCGTCGTGTTGCAGTGCGATGGCCTCGGCATTCTCGCGGGTGCGAACAAGCTCAAACCGCAGATCCGCTTCCTTTTGCAATTGGTCCATATTAAGGCCGACAAGTCGCTTGCCAATCAGCAACGTGATCAAGGAACCAAGGGCTGCGTAAATCGCTGCCGCCCAGACGAGCCGTGGCGAGATGCCGCGCAGAATCTTGGCCATGACGTAAAAGCTCAGCGCCGAGTTAATTACGATCAGCACAAACGATAGGGCGTTGGCCGTGAATGTCTTTACGTCTTCTGTAATTCGCTGATCCGGGTTGTCAACTTCCGTGTTTCCCGTCAGTCGCAGGTAAGCTCGACCGGCCAGGTAGTTTTCAATGAGAAACTCGGTCAGCCCTCGCCGCAACAACAATCCGAGTCGCTCTTCGATGAAAGTCTTGGCCACGCCGACCAGCGTCAGGAAAAGAAAGAACATTACGAATTGCGTGACGCACTTGCCAAACCACTCAGCATCACCCTTTTCGATGGCCGTCACAACGTCGCCATAAATGAGGTTGTTGCTGTAGTTCAACCAAGCCGCCACACCCAGCAACGCGAGAATCAATGCGAAAAGAAGGCTCGAGGGCAGAAACGCCTTGGAGCGCACGAACAGTCCGGCCAGTCGCTTGAACCGGCGCCAATTCGGCACGGGATTCGGGAACAACGACATTGTGCCACCCCCTCGTGGCCCACACGCCCCCCGCCGGCGCGGAGTCGCGCCGACGGAGCGGGATATAGCCGGGAATCAGCCGCGAGGGAAGAACAATCGGCGAGCATTTTCGGAAGTGAGGGTGGCCAGAGAAGCTGGAGAAACTCCGCGAACCTCGGCGAGTTTGGCCAAGGTGTGGGCGACGAAGGCAGGCTCGTTGGTCTTGCCACGATGGGGAACGGGCGCGAGATACGGGCAATCCGTTTCCACTAGCAAGCGATCCTCGGGAACGGTCGCTGCCACGGCCCGCACATCGTCGGCCGTCTTGTAAGTGAGCATCCCGGCAAATGAGACGTACAACCCCATTGCCAAAGCCGCGTCAGCCGTCGCTTGTGCGCCGCAGAATGAGTGCATCACACCACGAATCGAGCCATGTTTATCAAAGTCGTCACGCAACATCTTCATTACATCGGCGTCGGCTTCACGGCAGTGAATCACCACGGGCAACTGTGTCTGTCGTGATAGCGCCAGGTGCCGGGCGAAGTAATCCTCCTGCATAGCAAACGGCGTGTCATTCCAATGGCGATCCAACCCGGTTTCACCCAGCGCAACAACTTCCGGCAAAGTTGATAACTCAACAACGCGATCCCAATCGCCGGGATGCGCCTCGGCCGCGTGGTTGGGATGGATGCCGACCGTCGGTGCGACGACATCGGGGAATTGGTGAGCAATCGCAAGACACTCCGCGCTATCCGCCGCTGATGTGGCGACACAGACAATGCGCGTGACGCCGGCCACCTTGGCACGCTGGATCACGGCCGGCAGGTCACTGCGAAGCCGGTCATCGACGAGGTGCGCGTGGGTGTCTATCAGCATACAGGCAGGTTAGCGATGCTCTACAGAAGCGTCTTTAGACATTAACCGTCGTAAACGAATGCAACCCCGGCCGCATTTCATCGAGTTGCGGAATGTGCCGACGCTTGAGTTCTAACAATTCGTCGAGCATCTTACCGGTATAAATGTCGGTCACGGAGGGGCGATCCGTTTCCAGTTCGTTCAACAATCTCTTTTGTTCGCGAATCACCATCGGCAACAGGTAATGCAAAGCGGCGTCGTTGTAGTGGGTGAAGTCGGGAAACGCCCCGAGGTGGCCATAGTCGCCGTGGTGTTTTTGCAGCAACTTGCTCAGCGATTCAACAATCTCCGATTCCGCGTTGGCAAGCTCGCGCACTCGTGCCAGGACATTGCGGTCGGCAGGGCCAACCCAGGGCGGCGCTTCGCGCAGGTACTGAAACAGCGAGCGACCCTCGCGGCGGAGGATGGTGTGCAAACGGTCGGGTGTTACTTGGTCGGTCACGATGTCATCCTGGCGGCGCGACCGCGACTGTGGTTGTTTTTCGGGGCAGCGAGGCCGCCGCACGGTCGCCGGCTTTGGCCATCTGGTCCCAGGCCACGCCCAGTGCCAGAACCATCAACGCCAGGATAGTTGCATAGGTGCTGGCCGCGAAAGGTACCGAGCGATCATCGAATCCTTCGGGCGGCTTGTCGATCACCATCACCTTTAGCACCCGAACGTAATAGACCGCGCTGAACACCGTGTTCAAACCGCCGATCACCAACAATGCCCAATAGAGGTTTGCGAGCCACAGCGTGTCGGCAGCCTTGGCGGCGCGGGCCGCGTCGTAAACCGAAGAGAAGATCACGAACTTGCCGGCGAACCCTGCAAGCGGCGGCAAACCCAGCAAGCTCAGCAGAAACACGCCAAACGCGACGACGAGGCCCGGCGACTGATATACAAGGCCCGCATATGCCGACAGGTCTTCGGACCCCGTGCGATTTCGCACCAAGGCGATGACAGCAAACGCGCCGAGGTTTGTGAACAAATAAGTGGCAAGGTAAAACAATACAGCTGCGAAGCCATCGGCATTCACCACGGCTAAACCCATCATCATGTAGCCGGCATGCGCAATCGTGGAGTATGCCAGTAGACGTTTGAGATTGGTCTGTGAATATGCCGCGAGGTTGCCAAACGTGGCGGTGATCGCGGCGAACAATGCCAGAATCGGCGCGAACGCCATCGCGGCCTTCATCGGGTCCGGGCCGGCAAACACCAGCAACATGCGGCCCGTCAGAGCCATGGCCGCGCCCTTTGATGCGACGGAAAGAAACGCACCAATCTCGGCAGCCGCTCCTTCAAACACGTCCGGGCACCAGAAGTGAAACGGCACAGCCGACAACTTGAAGCACAAGCCAATGAAAATGAAGATCAGCCCCATCGCCAGTGATACATCGACCTTGCCTTGCGACAGTGAAACACTGATGGCCTGAGCGACATCGGGCAGGTAACCTGTGCCAAACTTCCCCGCCACCAAACTGATGCCATAGAGCATGACGGCGGCCGCGCCACCGCCGTAGACGACATACTTCAGTGCGGCTTCGCTGGATGGCCGCTTGCCTTTGAGGAAACCCGAGAGGGCATAGCTCGGCAAACTCGCCATCTCGACGGCAAGGTAGGCCATCAGCAAGTGATTGGCGGATGACATGAGCATCATGCCGAGTGTGCCGCCGAGAAACAACACATAGAAGTCGCCGGAATCTTCGGCGTCGGGAATGCGTGTGAACATCGTCAGCACAATCGCCAGCGACGCAAAGCCAAGCAGGAACAAACGCAAGTAAACCGTCAGGTTGTCGTAGACCAAGAGGCCGGTGAAGTAGCGCACGCTGGTGTCCGGTGCCGGCAAGCCGCCGCCGTGCGTCCATTGCAACCACGACACGATGAAGCCGCCGA
>JANLTA010000744.1:0-9644 GCA_031362705.1 Gemmataceae bacterium
CGCCAATGATGAAGTGGCGCGGATGTTGGCGATACGCTACCGCGACCCGGTCACGGCCGAGCAGGCGTATCGCGACAACGTCCATCGCTGGGACGAATTCCTCGGAACCATCGAGGCACGCACGCCAGATGTCGGGCTTAACCTGCTCGTCAACCGCTGGTTGCCGTATCAATCCCTGGCCTGTCGCTTCTGGGGTCGCACCGCGCTCTATCAGTCCGGCGGCGCGTACGGCTATCGCGACCAACTGCAGGATTGCATGTCGTTCGTGTACGGCCGACCGGAACTGGCGCGTGCCCATATCTTGCGGGCAGCCTCGCGGCAGTTTCTTGAAGGCGATGCCCAACATTGGTGGCACCCACCCGGTGGCAAAGGCGTCCGCACGCGCTTCTCCGACGATTACTTGTTCCTGCCTTACGTGACCGCGTTCTACATCGAAAAGTCCGGCGACAAGGGCATCCTCGATGCTACTGCGCCCTTCATCAAATCCGCCCAGCTCGCCGAAGGGCAGGACGAGGATTACGGCTTACCCAGCGTCAGCGATGAAGTCGCACCACTGTACGAGCATTGCGTCCGGGCGCTGGATCTTGCGGCACCTCGTGGTGTGCATGGCTTGCCGCTGATGGGTTGTGGCGACTGGAACGACGGTATGAACCGGGTTGGCCACGAGGGCCGCGGCGAATCCGTCTGGCTCGCGTGGTTCTTGTCCGATGTGTACAAACGGTTCGCGCCGCTGTGTGATGCACACGGCGACACCGTGCGGGCCAAAGATTATCGCGACAAGGCCGCCGAGTTGATTTCCGCCATCGAACACAACGCCTGGGACGGCGCCTGGTATCGCCGCGCGTACTTCGACGATGGCACGCCGCTTGGCAGTTCCACTAACGATGAATGCCAGATCGACTCGTTGCCGCAGAGTTGGGCCGTGATCGCCGGCGGCGGCGATCCCGAGCGGGCCAACCGGGCCATGGCCGCGGTCGAAGAACGGCTTGTTCGTGTCAATGATCGCTTGTTGCTGTTGTTTCTGCCGCCCTTTGATCACGGCAGCTTGCAGCCCGGCTACATCAAAGGCTATGTGCCGGGCATTCGAGAGAACGGCGGGCAATATACCCATGCCGCAACCTGGCTGGTGATGGCCATCGCCAAACTCGGGCGCGGCAAGCGAGCGAAAGAACTCATCGACATTCTCAATCCCATACGCCTCACGGAAAACGCTGAGCGCGTGGATCGGTACAAAGTTGAGCCGTATGTTGTCGCCGCCGACGTGTATGGTCGCTCACCTCACATCGGCCGTGGCGGCTGGACGTGGTATACCGGGTCCGCGTCGTGGTATTGGCGCGTCATTGTCGAGGAACTGTTGGGCCTACACATCGAGGCCGACAAACTGCGCGTGCTGCCATGCATACCGCCCGATTGGCCGGGCTTTGCGATGAAGTACCGCTTCGGCAAGACGAACTATCGTATCGCCGTCGAGAATCCAAGCGCTGTGGAAACCGGTGTGGTTGACGTGTTTCTCAACGATCAGCGCATGGCCGACGGCGTGGTGACCATGATTGATGACGGTGTGGAAAAGGTGGTCCGGGTGGTGATGGGAGTAGTGGAAACGACGCGCTAAGCCGCAAGCGGCTTGGAATTGTGGGCGACTCCGCCATAATCAGTAGTGTGATCGGTCGTATTGCCATCTTGGGTTGTTGGTTGGCGACGGCGTCCATCGCGGCGGGCCAGGAAGCCGACCTGCGCGCGATGGAGAAATCGTTCAAGTCCGCGGTAGCCGCTTCGGAATCCGCTGTCGCGTGCATCTTTGTCAGCCGCCGGGATATGGACGCGGAGAAGTCGGACGAAGTGCCTGATTACTTTGGCTCCGGCGTCGTCATCGACCATCGTCTGGTACTCACCTGTTATCACGTGGTCCGCGACGCCAAATCTATCGTGGTGCGGCTGAATGGCATCAACGGCGGCGAATCACGCAGCAGCCGGGCGACTATCTATGCCGCCGACAATCGGTCCGATCTTGCCGTACTCATGCTTGACGATCAGCGGTTGGAGACTCCGCCGATCACGTTTGGTCGGGGCGAGGACTTGAGAAAAGGCAGCGTCGTCGTCGGGCTGTCGCACCCATTTGCCGCCGGTTTTCGCGATGGCAGCCCCAGCGCGACATGGGGCATCGTCAGCAACTTGCGCCGGCGGGCACCGGGCATTGTCCCTGAGTCGGAGCGAAGTCGTTCCATCCACAACTACGGCACTCTCATGCAAACCGATGCCCGAATGGCCATCGGCAGCAGCGGCGGCGCACTGGTCGATCTCGATGGCAAACTCGTTGGCCTCAGCACCGCGCAAGCCGCGCTGGCAGGCGGCGAGACGAGTGGCGGCTACGCGATACCCATCGAAGCCGGTTTACGCCGAATTATTGACGTACTGCGAAAGGGCGAAGAGGTGGAATATGGCTTCCTTGGCGTGAGAACCGGTGGTTTGGATAGGCATCGTGGCTCGGATGTGGCAGTGAACCGCGTCACGCCCAACTCGCCGGCTAACCAAGCAGGCTTATTAAAGGGCGACGAGATATTGCAGGTCAACGGTCAATCGATCCGTACACAAGATGACCTGTTCTTGCACATTGGTTTGGGACTGGCCGGACGCGACGCGATCATTCAATTCAAACGACCGGGAGAGACGCGTCAACGCTCCGTAAAATGCACACTGGTCAAATTGAACAATCCCGACTTCGGTATCGCGCGCAATCGGCCGCCCGCAGTTCACGGTTTATGGGTCGACTATGCCAGTATCGCCACTAGCAATTCGGATCAGTCGATGCCCGATGGCGTCGTCGTCCGTGACGTTGAGAAGGGCAGCCGGGCCGAGTACGCGAAGCTCGGCGATTACACCGGCACCATCACCGAAGTCAACGGCGTGGCCATTCACAACCCGATGGAGTTTTACCGCGAAGCCGAGAAGGCGACGCGAACCAACCAACCGGTTCGCCTGCTGCTCGCCGACCATCCGCCACGCACGGTGGTATTGCCATGAACCTTCGTTATGCGATTTGCAACGAGACATTCACCGGGTGGGATCACGGCAAAGTCTGTGATTTCGTCGCAGCGACTGGATACACCGGACTGGAAATCGCGCCGTTCACACTGGCGCCGCGCATCACCGACGTATCGTCGGAACAGCGTGTGGAACTGCGGCGCGCGGCCGAAGCCGCCGGACTGACGATCGTCGGTTTGCATTGGCTGTTGGCCAAGACGGAAGGATTTCATGTCACGAGTGCCGACCCCGCTGTCCGTAAAGCCACCGGCGCGTACCTCGGTGAGTTGGCCCGTGCCTGCCGTGATCTCGGCGGTGACATCCTCGTTTTTGGTTCGCCGTTACAGCGAAAGGTCGCCGCTGGCGTCACGCGTCAACAAGCCGATGACTACGCGATTGAAACGCTGCAGAATGTATTACCTATCCTCGACGAAACAGGCGTGCGGCTCGGATTGGAACCACTGGCACCGGCGGAAACGAACTTACTCAACACATGTGCCGAAGCCATCGCGCTTGCCGACCGGATCGGACATCCCAAGGTCAATCTCCATCTCGACGTAAAAGCGATGGCCTCCGAAGCGACGCCGACCCCTATACTCATTCGTCAACACATTAACCGCACTTTGCACTTCCACGCCAATGATGCGAATGGCCGCGGCCCCGGTTTCGGCAGTACTGATTTTGGTCCCATCGTGTCCGCACTGACGCAAAAGGAGTACGCCGGATGGGTGTCCGTCGAGGTGTTCGATTACTCGCCGGATCCGGAGACGATTGCCATCGAAAGTTTGCGGCACCTGCGTCGGTGCGAAACCGAGGCCATGTCGTGACATTCCGATGCCTGATTCTCGCGGCGTCCTTAATGATGGCAAACGACGCCACGGCTGACCAATTGCATGTGGGCTTCGGCCAGGCCGACATCACGCCATCTCTTGGCGACAAGCCCGTGTTTCTCGCCGGCTTCGGACACAATCGTCGAGCAAAAGAGATTCACACATCGCTTCAGGTGCGTGCCATGGTGTTGGCGGACGGGCCGCGCAAGATTGCCATCGCATCGGTGGATGTCGTGGGCTTATTTCTACCGTTGGTCGAGCGTGTCCGTCAGCAGTTGCCAGGCTACGAGTACATTCTCGTTGGTGCGACGCACAGTCATCACGGCCCGGACACACTGGGCCTTTGGGGGCCAAACCCGTTCACAACCGGCGTGGACCACGACTACATGAAGTTGCTTGAACAACGAATTGTCGAAGCGATTCGTGCGGCCGATGCCAATGCCCAGTCTGCCAACGCTGTGATTGGCCGGGTCAACGCACCAGAGTTGTTGCACGATTCGCGTGAACCAATTGTCAAGCATGATGAGCTAGTCGCGCTGCTATTTCGTAACCCGACAACGAACAAACCCATCGGCGTGCTGGTGCAATGGAATTGCCACCCGGAGACGATTGATTCCAAGAACACCAAGATCAGTGCCGACTACATCGCTGCAACATGTGCGGCTTTGGAAAAGCGGTACGAATGCCCTGCCGTTTATCTCACAGGCACGGTCGGCGGACTGATGACTTCAATGCACGTTGACGTGAAGGATGAAGCGGACCAATTGTTGCCGGAAGGCAGCATCGCCAAGACGGAACGCTATGGTGTGCTCATTGCCAAGTTGGCTGAGCAATCACTGAGCGGCGCCGTGCCAGTGACGTTGACGCCATTTGATGTGCGAAAAGTGTCGGTATTGTTGCCGGTAGACAACCCGGTGTATCGGCTCGGTCGGCAAGTGGGCATATTCAATCGCGCGATGGAAGCCTGGGCCGACAACCCGGAGGCGCGGCCCGGTAAGGCGCTGGACAAGATCGAAGGCCGGCCTGCCGTGCGCACCGAGATCGGCCGGCTGCGACTCGGTGAGCTGGACATCGCAGTGATCCCGGGGGAGATTTATCCGGAACTTGTCGTCGGTAAAGTGCAGGATCCACCGGAGCCGAATGCCGACTTTCGCGATGCCATGATGGAGCCGGGGATCTATGCGCAAATGACGGGTAAGTACAAGATGATCGTCGGCCTCGGCAACGACGAACTGGGCTACATCATTCCCAAGCGACAATGGGACGAGAAACCGCCGTTTTGTTATGGCCGAACGAAAGCGCCCTATGGCGAGATTAACAGCCTCGGTCCCGACACCGCGCCAATCTTATGCGAGGCGTTCCGGAAAATTGTCAGTCGATAACGACCAATTGCCGGCGAGTGTCACGCATCGCGGACACTAACGGTGCCATCAAGCTTAAAGCGGATGACCACGTCGTTGAACAAACCGGGGTAGACGATACGCATGGAGTATTTGCTGGTAGTGACTTTTCGGGTGCAACCGCATGGCAGCGTGAAGCATACCTCGACCGGGCAACACGTCTTGGGGTGAATCAGCGTGACGCGATATGTCCCGGCCGCTGGCTTGAAGTTACACGCAAATTCGTCCACGCTCATCGCATGTACTACGACGGGCAGCGGCATGTTCGGCACTATCAACGGCGGCGGTGCCGACTCCGGCGCTAGTAATTGAACGAGCCGCGGCGTGCCGGCGAACGTGGTGCCCGCGATGGTGGCGAGGACGACGGCGGCAAGTTGGCGTGCAATCATGAGAAGACTCCGTGGTGCAATCGGAACATCTTCTCCAGTTTAGACGACAACCGTTCGCGATGGAAGGTTCTAACGATTATTTGGGGCCGGCGCACTGTCGTCACAAGCCGCACCAGCGATGCGATCCAAACTCCGGAAGATGTCCAGAAGTTTTCCCATGCGATTTTCGGCGTGCCGCTCCGGAAACGGCGGCAGGTCCAACACGGCTTGTGCCAAACGCGATCCCGATGTCTTGCCGACAATTATCGGCGGTGTGCCGGGCTGGTCGGCTGCTTTACTGACCACTGACAACTGATCACTGACCACTGGCGAGTCACCCATGTCCAGAAACGCCGCGTCGTCGTCGGCGAAGAATGGCGGCGGCATATCCTCTTCCACCGGCGGTGGTGTCGGTCGCTTCTTGGTCGCCTCGTTCAACAACGTCGCGGGACGGGCCGCCCGGCGAGTGCCGGCGGGTCGTGTACGCAGCCATGTCAACATCGGAAGCCTCCATCCGTGAGAATGCCGCAATAGTGTAAGGTCGCGCAAAAAAACGCACAACCCGAGTCACGTTCGCCGAAACTGCTTATCCAACTCGCGGCGGGTAAACACCAATGATGTGGGCCGGCCGTGCGGACAGTGGTGAGAATTGTCCGCCAGGTCGCGCTGGTTGATCAACTCGGCGATCTCTTCGGGCGTCAGGTGGTCACCGGCTTTCACCGCGGCCCGGCATGCCATCGTTGCCAGCAGATGCTCCAACAACTGATCGCGCGTCGGTGGCCGATCCTTGGCCATCAGGCGATCGACGACATCCTGAAACAACGCCGTCGATGACACACGGTTCAGGATTGCCGGATAGGCTTCGACCAGGATGGTGCCATTGCCGAAATCGGAGACTTCCAGCCCAAGGCTGGCCAAATCATCGCGTGCTTCCAGTACCTTGGCCGCCTGCTCCGCCGTCAGCTCCACCGGTTCAGGGATTAGCAGTTTCTGTCGTTCCAGTTGTCCCGTCGCAATGCGACGACGCAGTTGCTCGAACAGAATTCGTTCGTGCAGCGCGTGCTGATCGATCACCAACATACCTTCGGAGGTTTCGACGACGATGTAGGCATCGTAAAGCTGAATGGCCTTCGAAGGGAAGGATGACGGCGGAAGGATGAAGGATGAAGGGAAACCAGAATCGGCCGTGACCTCTTCATTGACCGCAACGATCTGTTGTTGCGCCAGCGCTGAAGGTTGTTGTTGCGGTGGTGGATAGCCGATGTTCGGCGGCGCGGGCAATTGTTCCCAGGGTGCGATTACGTTTGGCGCAGTCCTGAAGCCTTCGGGTGGTGCAACGAGCCGCGGCGTGAGATTGGCCTTTCGCAGGCGCTCACGCACGGCCGCCAGTACCAGATGATACAGTGCGTTGCCCGTCGTAAAGCGCACTTCAGCCTTCGTGGGATGCACATTCACATCCACTTGATCGGCCGGGACCTCCAGGAACAGGAAGCCGACGGCATAGCGCCCGGTCAGTAACAAGCCGCGATACGCTTCCTGCAGCGCATGGCCCAGGCTGCGGTCACGAAACCAACGGCCATTGATAAACAGGTATTGCAGCTTGGCATTGCCGCGTTCACATGCCGGATCGGCGATTACACCCGTGAGATGCGCATCCTGCTGTCCCGCATCCAGTTCATAAAGCGAGTCGGCAATCTCCGCACCGAAGAACAAACGAATGCGTGCCTTCAGGTCGGCCGTGCCGGGAACCTCGACGACCAGCTTACCGTTGTGACGCAATACGAGATGCAATCCCGGCCGGGCCAGAGCCAATCGTGTCAGTTGCTCTTCGACATGGCCGACTTCTGTGTGAATCGCTTTCAGGAACTTGCGGCGCACGGGCGTGTTGTAAAACAGGTGCCGCACTTCGATGCGCGTGCCGGGGCTGCCATTCCACGCTTTGATAGGTGATAATTCGCCGCCGACGCTTTCGATCTCCGCGCCGTGGTCGTGTCCTTTGGCCCGCGATTGCAGCCGAACTTGGGCAACGCCGCCGATGGATGCAAGTGCTTCCCCGCGAAAGCCGAGCGTGCCGATGCGGAAAAGATCATCCGCGGTTTCAAGCTTACTGGTGGCGTGACTCGCGAATGCGAGAACTAAGTCTTCGGGTTCGATGCCGTGGCCATCGTCCACAACGCGAATGAGTTCGGATCCGCCGCGTTCCAACTCGACTTCGATCCGCGTGGCGCCAGCATCAACGGCGTTTTCGACGAGTTCCTTGACGACGCTCGCTGGCCGCTCGATGACCTCACCCGCGGCGATCTTCGTGATGACCGACGCGGAAAGCTGGTGAATACGCGGCAAAGATGCATCTCGCAGGGTGGGCCACGTGATTTTATGGCCCACGCCCGCGATTGCCCTTAGTGTGCCTTACTCGTCGTCCTCTTCTCCTCCGACGGCAATTGCGCCGACGAGGGAGTTGGGGTCGGCTTCCACACGCAGTGCCTGGCTCATTTCCTGGCCATCGACATTCAGCACCACGCGGTACGTACCAGGCGCGACCGCTTGACCGAATAATCCGCCGGCTCGCCGCATGGCTTCTTCCGGGATTTCCGTCCCGGCCTGCAGTCCAGCAATCGTGCGCACCGATGGCCGCGACAAGTCCCACGGAATCCGGTGCAACCCTGATTCCTTCTTTACAGTCAACTCCCGAACGGTTGCTCCGGCATAGTCAACGATCTTCAACGACACTTTCTCGGCCGTGCCGTTGAGTGAGTAATAGATCTGCGTGCCCGTCGGCGGGTTCTCGCCGAAGAACTTCTTCGAGCCGCTGCCGTACATCGTGCCGCGAGCGGGTTCCATGCGCCAGCGGGTGGCGACGGCCGGTGCGTACAGGTAGGACTTGGCTTTTACCGCGTCCGGCTTCATCTGCCGTAGCGGCGAGATATCCAGCACCCACAAACTGCGCCCATGCGTCGCGGCAACCACTTCGCCGGCGGTCGGGTGAATCGCCAATTCATGCACGGCTACCGTGGGCAGGTTCGCGTTGATCTTGGTCCAATAGCCGCCACGGTCGATGCTGGCGAACGCCGCAAACTCGGTGCCGCACAGCAAGAGGTTCTGATTGACCGGGTCTTCACGCAGGCACCGCGTCGAGCCGAATGGCGGCAAGTTACTCGTAATGTTCTTCCACGTCTTGCCGAAGTCTTCGGTGACGTAGCAATACGGTTTGTCATCATCCGAGCGATGGGCGTCGAGGCAAACATAGGCCCGGCCTTCGACAAAACGCGACGCTTCAATTGTGGACACCCACCGGCCAACCGGCGCGCCGAGTTTGTCGTAAATGTTCTCCCACTTTTGGCCGCCATCGCGGGTGATCCACAAAGCGCCGTCATCGGTGCCCGCCCAAATCACATCCGGGTTCTTCGCCGACTCGGCAAGTGCCGTCGCCGTGCCGCGCTTGGTGCGGGAGATTTCCGGTGAGATCGCCTTCAGGTCGGTACCCTGCTTCAACGAGCGGAACACGCGGTCTCCGCCGGCATACAGGATGCGTGGGTTGTGATTGGAAAGAATAAACGGCGTGTTCCAGTTGAACCGCGCCGCCGCGTCGCCATTCTTCGGGCGATACCGCACCTGGCCACCCTCACCAGTGCGCAGATTGCGGCGATAGATGTTGCCGTCCTGACTTTCCGCATACACCTGGTCGGCATCGTCGGGGTCAACCCGGCACACAAAGCCGTCACCGCCGCCGACGGAAATCCAATCCTCGTTGACCGGACCCGAGCCACGCAACGTGCGGCTGGGGCCACCCCAACTGCCGTTGTCCTGCAGGCCGCCATACACATTGTACGGCTTCTTGTTATCCAGCGCGACATGGTAGAACTGGCCCATCGCCATATGGGCGAGATGTTCCCAGTTGTCCATGCGGTCGTAAGTGACATAGAAACCGCCGTCGGTACCAACCAACATGTGCCGGCCATCTTTGGGGTTGATCCACAACGCATGATGGTCCGGGTGCATTCCTTTGTTGCCATAGGCCTTGAACG
>JANLTA010000791.1:0-6804 GCA_031362705.1 Gemmataceae bacterium
GCCGGACTCGCGGCCGCCGCCGGTCTCTTTTTCGCCACCAAATGCGCCGCCGATTTCTGCGCCGCTAGTGCCGATGTTGACGTTGGCGATGCCGCAATCTGAGCCGGCCGGCGACGTGAACAACTCCGCTTCGCGAATGTCGTTGGTGAGGATTGCCGAAGCCAGGCCTTGCGGCACGCCATTCTGAATGCGCAGCGCGTCGGTCAATTCGCGGTAGCGCATCACATAGAGAATGGGCGCGAAGGTTTCCTGCTGCAATATGGGCGCTGCTGCGTCGATTTCGACAATGGCAGGACGTACGTAGTAACCGCCCGAGGGCACATTAGTTGTCACACGTTCGCCGCCGGTGACTTTACCGCCAGCTTTCCGCGCAGTCTCGAGTGCTTGCTGCATCATGTCGAAAGCCGCGCTATCGATGAGTGGACCGACAAGAACATTGTTCTCCATCGGATTTCCAATGGGTAGCTTGGCATAAACAACCTTCAATCGGCCGACAAGGTTTTCCGCAAGCGACTCGTGGATGATCAATCTCCGCAGTGACGTGCACCGTTGACCACAGGTGCCGACCGCGGAAAATGTAATTGATCGTACAGCCAGTTCGAGATCCGCTGTCGGCGTGACAATCATGGCATTGTTGCCACCCAGTTCGAGCAATGAACGGCCTAGTCGTGCCGCGACCCGTTGCCCGACAGATCGGCCCATTGCCACGGAACCGGTTGCTGAGATGAGTGGCAACTCGTGCGCGTCGGTGAGGGCCATACCAACATCCGTGCCGCCGATAATGACGCTCAAAATGCCGTCCGGAATTTCCGGGCATTCCCGTAGTACTTCGTTGACAATGGCATGAGTCGCCAATGCCGTCAGTGGCGTCTTGTGCGATGGCTTCCAGATGATCGGATCGCCCGCGACGAGGCCGATCATGGCGTTCCATGCCCACACCGCGACAGGGAAGTTGAACGCTGATATCACGCCCACAGGCCCAAGCGGCAACCATTGCTCCATGAGGCGATGGCCGGGCCGCTCGCTGGCAATGGTCAGTCCATAAAGCTGTCGGCTTAGCCCGACAGCGAAGTCGCAGATGTCGATCATCTCCTGGACTTCGCCCAACGATTCGGCCACAATCTTGCCGGCTTCGCGTGTGACCAGATCGGCGAGTTCGGCTTTGCGTTCGCGCAGCTTCATGCCAATCTTGCGCACGAATTCGCCACGCACAGGAGCCGGCACCACACGCCATTTCGCAAACGCGTCGGTGGCTGCTGCGATGACGGGACCAAGATCGGTCGCGCTCGCAGCCGGGAAAGTCGCCAGAATTTCGCCATTTATTGGCGAGCGCACAGACAATGCTTCCCCGGTGCCCGGAAAAGACTTGCGACCAATATGTACCGCATGATGCTTCGACATCGCAACTCTCCGGGGCGAATCGTCCGCAGTTGAATCAAGTTAGTGTAGTAGCACGATCAGGACCATGACATCGTGCGATGGCAAAACGAAAAAACCCGAGGAGCAAAGCTCCTCGGGTTTCTCGGACTTCATGACAATCTGTTACTGTTCTTCCCGCGTGCTGATGCCGGCCTGGCGTTCTTCTTCTTCCGCACTGATGATGATGCGGGGCGTGACCATCACCAGCAGGCTCTGGGCCTCGCGGCCGAAGCCACTATTGCGGAACAGGCGGTTCACGTAGGGGATCTTGCTGAGTACCGGCGGGCCAAACTCGTTGCGGCCTTCGGACAGCGTCTTCAAGCCGCCGAGGATCACTGTGCCGCCGTCCGGAATGCTCACGGTCGTCTGGATATTCACCAACGACAGTTGCGGCTGTTGAATGAACTGCGTGAACGGAATCGGCTGGCCCTGGGCACCACCCTCGAACACCGGCGTGATGAACGTCGTCACCGGGAACAGCGGCACGTTGGCCGAAGCCAGGTTGGCGAGTCGCAAGTTGGTGTTCACGCGGACATAACGACGGTCGGCCGAGCAAACGGCTTGGAGCGTCATTTCCACACCCAGAGGGAATGGATTGTTCTGCGGAACGAACACGACCTGTCCGCCGAAGCCGACGATGCCGACATTCGTGACGAAAAACTGTTGATCCTGCACGCTGATCGACGCTGACTGGCCGTTGAACAGGGTGAGCTTCGGAGCTTGCATCACGTGGATGCGGCGATCACCCTGTGCGGCTTCCATGAACATGAACACCTGAATGTCGCTTAGGAACGCCAGGCCCAGTGACAGGCCGCCGTCGAAGCCCGGGTTATTCGGGTAAGCGAACGGCGGGATGCCATACTGGAAGCTCGATGTCTTGATCGGGATATCCAAGTCGCTGGTGAAGCTGCCGGGAGCACCCTGACTTCCGGCCGGATTCAAGCCAGCGATGAAGCTGTTCGGCGAGAAGTCATTGACTTGGCCCGCTGGCTTGAAGTTGCCGGTCGTGATCTGCGGCTCAAACTTGCCAGTCTTGTGGTCAGTCTTCACGTTCAAGTTGAAGTCGAGGCCGATCCGCTCAAAGAACGTCTCGGACAGCGTGATCAACTTGATTTCGATGGCCACTTGCAAGTCCTGCAAACGGCGCAGTGCATCAAGCAAACCGGCCACTTGCTCCTGGACGTCAACGGTCTGGTTGATGACGAGTGCCATACCGATCGGCATGTAGTCGATAGTGCCCGATCCGCCCGCCTCGACCCATGTGTTCGGGGCGACCGTGTTTTGGATCATGCGGATGACCATGTCGTGCATGGTCTGTTTGGTCGTCGTCTGGGCACCAATTTGCGAGGAACCGGTGGTCAGACCAGGGTTATTGGTCATGCTACTGGTGCCGGTGCCGACCGATTCACCACCGTTTAACATGAACTTTCCGCTATTGGTCGGCGACCGACCGCCGCCGCCAATACCCGACATTCCTTGTTGCTCGATGTGCCGTTGCAAGGCTTTTTCGAGATTCATCGACGACGGCTGCTGATAATCCTCAATCGGCATGACCAGGTCGGCGACGCGATAAACACGTTGCACCTGGGTGCCACGGGCCTTGCGCGGTGTGGTGATCTTCAACACATCGTCGGCGATCACGCTGGTCAGGTGAATCTGATCGAGCATCACCTTCAGCCCCGACGAGAGCTTGATCTTATCTAACCGAATGTTAATCGGCGTATCCAGCGATACCCGCTCTTCTTCCAGAGCCGGCACGTCGGCCGTGAAGTTGATCCCAGTCATCACACGCAGATCGTCCAATACCTGGCGAAGCGGTGCGTTACTGAAGTTCAAGTCCACCACGCTGGACATCTTGTGTTGGATGACTTTCTCTTCTTCAGTCTTCATCCGCTCGATGTGGTCGATGCCCTTACTGCGGTTGCGCGCCTGAGCTTCGACGACGGGATCGATGGACAGCGGTCGATGGCTATCGACGTACTTGCCGCCGTCGATGGCGGCATTGAGCCCATCGTTGAAGATCTTCTCGTTATTGTTCTTGGCCGTCTCATATGTGCTCAACGAAGAGTTGGCCCGCATGATTTTGTCAAGCGCGTCCAGAGCCGGGTCTTCCGGGTTTAGCTCCTTAGCCTTTGCCGCAGCGAGTGCGGCCTCGCGTGACTTGCCTTCCTTGCGGTATTGGTCAACCTGTTTTAGCAGATCCTTGATCTGTTCCTGTTTCCGAGCGTCCGCGACGGCGGCCCGACCCTTTTCCGTATCGCGATTGGTCTTCTTGCTGTTGATGCTGGTTTCAGAGTCTTTTTGCGACTTGACAAACGTCAGCATTGCCAATCGTTGATCTACCTGTTTACTAAGTAGTGCGGCATCGGCCGGGTCGAGCTGAGTCGACTTCACTTTGTCGAGGTACGATTGCAACATCTCCAGCGCTGGCGTAGTTTCGCCGCGTTCGAACATCTTCTTTGCTTCGATCTGGACCTTTTGGCTTTCTTCACGCAGCCGCTGGAATTCGATCTTTTGCAGGGCCTTGACCTGATCGGCCAGCTTTTCGCCCGTCGCCGAAGGTGCTGGCGCGGCCGAAGGCGGCAGTGGCTGGGCCACGGCTTGCGGCATGATCGGCGGCGGTGTCAAAGCGGGAGCCTCGACGGCTGGTACTGTGGCCAGCGCATCGGCCTGGTGCTGGCACGTTTGAATCAACTCGCCGATTTTTGCTTTGTGTTCACTGGGCAATACGGCCTGGTCAATCTGGCGGAAGATGGCCAGAGCATGAACAAAGTCCTTGGACTGACACGCGGCAACGCCCGCGTCAAACGCCTTGGTGGCCGCGGCGGCCTTGGCGTTTTCCTCCAGTGCGTCGATGGAACGCATCACGCTGGCAGCTTCGGTTTGGCAATTGTACGGTCCATTGTGCGCTTCGGTCGCGAGCTGCCGGGCAATATCCATCTGCCCGCGCTGCATCTCGATGCGTGCTTTTTCGAGCAGTGTGTTGCCCACGGTGGCCACGTCGGTGCCTGGATTCTTCTTCTGATCGATGCGGGCATCAATCGCCTTTACATCCAAACCAAACTCGACAGCGACATTCCGCACGGCCAATGTACGTTCGGGTGACAACCGGCCCGTCGCGGCTTCGCTGGCTTGCTTCTGAACTGTGACCATCAACTCGTTCATGCAGCGGACGGGATTGTCCTCATCCGGCTTGAACTCTGTGCACGTCTTTTGCGCTTCCAGGAACTTGGTGCGGGCATCGGCAAAGCGACCGGCTTGCATGGCCGACTTGCCGTCCAGGATCATCTTGATTGCGCGCTGTTTGCTGGCAGAGATGGGCGCGGTGGCCGACACTTGTTGAATGTCGCTCTTCGGCGTGGCGGCTTTGGCAACGGCCGTGCCGTTCTTCTTCGCCTTAGCCCGCGCGGTTTGAACATCGGCCAGCAGTTTCTGAGGTTTGTCGCCAAGATCCATCACGCCGTAGGCGCCATGAAGCCGCTCGGCGCGGTAGGCCATGCTTTCCGCATCATCAATGCGGCCTTGATCGAAGAGCTTGCGCGCTTCGACCATCATTTTGACGGACTCGGCTTTATCGGATTTGGCGCGAGCCTTTTGGATTTCGTCAATACACTTGGTCGGGTTATCGCCGAACATGCCCCAGTTGGCGGTGCCTTGAGCTGCCTTATTCGCGAGCGCTTGCGCATCGTCGAACTTGCCTGCCGTCATGGCCTCACGTGAGAGCTTTAGCAGTGTTTTGGGGTCGGCATTGGGGATCGCCTTGGCCCGTGCGGCCGCCACGTCAGCAAGTACGGTTTCCGGTGAGTCCTTGTCCCAGAAAGCGGCTGCCACGCCGATGGCCTGGGCGCGGCGAGCGTATTGCTCCGCTTTGGCAATATCGCCCGCTTGTAGAGCTTGACGGGACACACGCAGTAGTTCGCGTGCGTCGGCATCTTTGCCGAGCGGTTCCGCATCGCGGACCGCCGCAAACGGCGCCGGCGTTTGAGCCGTTGCACGGCCTTCCCAGGCAGATGCGGCCGGGAACAACGCCAAACCCAATGCGACGGGTGCCCACTTCCGTGTGAAAGTCCGAGACGCCATGGAATCCATCCCCCTAGTGTCCAGGAGCAATAAGCGCCCGTTCCGCCGTGGACCTTCCCCGTGGCCACGACCAACCGGACCGCTACGGACACGATGTTCTCTGCCGAATCGCGGGGGTACATACCGAGGTGTGTCGTATTGGTCAAGCGATTTTTTGTGAAGTCGTAAAGGTCTACAGGATCTTTGATGAAAAATGCAAGTTGAGTGACGTTGAAACGAATGAACAAATAGCCACGCCCGGGACTGCCAACTTGGCCTATCGTAATCGTCTGGACTCTTCACATAATATAGAAATGACTCCAAATCACGGAACTGCCACGATGCCGACGCCTCTGCCGATGAAATTGCCGGCAGCGAAGGCCACCGATCTCGCCACCCATCCCAAGAATAGCCTGCGCGAACTGGTGGAGACGGTCGTGTTCGTGACGGTCCTGGTGTTGTTGTTGAAGAGTTTCGTTGCAGAAGCGTTCGTGATCCCCACCGGTTCGATGGCGGAGACGTTGCACGGTTGGCGGGCCTACGTGACTTGTCCCGCATGTGGCCACGAGTTTCCGGTCAACGCCAGCGAAGAAATTGACCCGCACCACGGCCAGCCGACACCGATCACCGGCTGCACTTGCCCCAATTGTGAACTGCATATCAGGAAACAGCCGACCGATCAGTGGATTCGTAAGCCGGACTGGTTGTACAACTCCGGCGACCGAGTGCTAGTGGCAAAGTGGCCGCTGCAACAATATCACCGTTGGGACGTTGTCGTTTTCAAATACCCCAAGGATCCACAGCAGAATTGGGTGCCGATGAACTACATCAAGCGGCTCATTGGCCTACCGGGCGACACGATCGCGATCAACAACGGCGACTTGTTCGTTGGCAATGACATCAAATATGTCGGCAAGGATCAGCCGCCGCGCGAACTTGACCGTTGGAAACAAGAATATCGTTACGTCAATGCACAGGAGGCCGATGAAGCGTTCAGGGAAGGCAAATTCCGTATTCTGCGTAAGCCACCCGATCAGATGTTGACGATGCGTCGTCTCGTGTATGACAACGATCATCAACCCAAGGATCTGGTCGGCAAAGTGGAACCACGCTGGCAAGCTCGCGCGGGCTGGACCGCCAATAATACGGATGCGCCGACCGCCTTCACTCGCAATGAGGACGCTGCCGCGGACAGCTGGATTACTTATCAGCACCGCACAGTGCGCCGCGATGGCACGGAAGGCGATGTTCGACCGTTGACTTCTGTCGAGTTAATCAAGAACGCAATGGGCTATAACGACGGCGACCCCGGTCCGCCCAGTGGAA
>JANLTA010000812.1:0-3410 GCA_031362705.1 Gemmataceae bacterium
CCACCGCTTTCTCTTATCCCTGCTCAAGCAAAACCCCACCCGCAACAGTATCATCGGCAAACGCCGCGGCTGCGCCTGGAACGACGACTTCCTGATGCAAGTGCTTACCGGGACAACGATTTAGTGGCCGCTGGCCCTGGAGAGACCGAGCATTCGAACTCGCTGCGACGATTGGCCCACCATTCCTGTGTGACCTGTTGGTGCCCCGCCACCAACAAATCACGACTGGGTCGAGCCACCAAGTAGCTGATGAACGTAGTTTCCAAGTAGACCGATTCCATACACGTCACTTTATGAAATCACGAAAAATCAAACTGACGGTGTTTTTGCCCGGCACAACGACACTTCGTGCCTTCACCGCCTAACACTTCGCTCGCCTGCTGGGCCAATCCTCCGGGTGCCTACAAACTACATGACTTGCCCGCCGCGGTCAGACGCAGCGGACGGTTCGACAGTCTGCGGCTGGTTACTTGATTTCAATCTGCCGATGTCGATACCTCGTGTTGCATCTACCATTTACCGAAATCGAGAACGTGTAGTAAGGGGTGGCAGTGCCTAAACGTAAGCAATCGTTGAGCGATCCGAAAAAGCGCCGGAGTATCGGCCGGCCTACAAGTGCAGTTGCGCGTTTCGCTCTCTCGTTCGACCTCGACACGCTCGCCTGGTCGTGTGATTTCGACCCAATCCTCGACCTCGCCTATTATCGTCAGCTCATGGCCGCCTTTCCCGGTCCCGTCTTGGAAGCCGGCTGTGGTTCGGGGCGTCTTCTATTGCAGTATCTTGCCGAGGGAGTCGACATTGACGGCCTCGATCTGTCACCTTCAATGTTGAAGCTCTGCGAATTCAAAGCCCAGCGTGCCGATCTAAAACCCAAACTTTATTTGCAGCCAATTCAGTCAATGTCGTTGCCGCGACGCTATTCGCTGATTTACCTGGCATGCGGCACTCTCATGTGCATCACCAACCCCACGGATGTGATCAACGGGCTTCGACGATTGAAGGCGCACCTCAACCCGGGTGGCGCGCTGGCAGTGTGTGTCTTTAGGCCGGATTACATGAAGCAACTTCGCGGCCGGTTGCCCTCGCGCTGGGAACCGTTTTACGCTTATGATCTACCCGCCAAAATGGGGCGACTGACTGTCGATTGGCGAGCGACCGGCTATGAGGAGCGAACCCGAGTCGTACAGGACCAATGTCGATACCGCCTGATCTCTGACAACGAGATACGTCAGGAAGAAATCAGTTCGGGCGCTCACCGACTGAATTCTGACCAACAAGTTATTGCACTCCTGAAAAAAGCCGGCTTCTCGTCTGTTCACAAGCGGGGGGGCTACGGTGCGAACGGTGGTGTCGCCAATGATGATGACATCAGGTGTTTTGTCGCGACTTAGTACCGGGTGCCAGGCCCACGGTATGGCGGTTGATTTGCATTTGGTTCTTACTTTGGAGTCGCAAGCCTCTGCCACTCCTCGCGCCCAGCCGGTGTCATACGAAACCAGTACACCACTGGCTCCGCTAGGATCGATCCTACATCGAGTGGTGGCTTCGGCATCACCTCGAACAACCCTTCAGAAACCAATCGGAACATTTCGCCTGCGACTACAGAGGCTTCGACTACTTGCCAATACTGATTCACCTGCGAATGGATTTGCTCCAATGACTCCCAATCATCGGCCGTGGCGTTCAACACATCAAATGTCAGTGGCATAACAGACATCACTTTTTCGCTCACCTGCCGGATCAACCATCCAACTGACTTCAAACTACACAACGCGCCCATTCCGGTCACGTCGAGCGACTGCTAAAGGTACTCACATAGACGCCGCGATTGCCTGAGCCAAAGCCGTGGCCGAGGTCGGGTGGTTTCGCATCCACAATTCCGGCTCGATCAACTCCAGTTCCATTACCGCGCTGCGGCCCTGACTGTCTTGGATCATGTCCACGCGGCCATAGGCCGGCGCGGGATTGCATGCGGCAATCGCGCGTTCCGCCAGTTCGATCTGGCCGGCAGTTGGCTGGTACGGGTGCGCCTTGCCGCCGTGGTCATCTTGAACGCGGAAGTCCCCGGGCTTGGCGATCTTTCGGACCGCGTGTGAGAACTGTCCGTTGAAAACCATCAACGAATCCTCGCCGTGCTCAAGAATCGTCTTCTCGAACGGCTGAAGTAGGAATGACTTGGTTGCAAGTAATGGCTGAACGACCGCTTCCACCTCATCCGCAGTCTCTTGGTTGACGCGATAAGTGTGACGGGCCGCGCCAGAAACACAGGGCTTGATCACGGCGTCATGCCAACCCGTCTGGTCGAGCAGTTCCCCCAACCGAACCGTCGTCCCCCGCTCCACGAACCGGGACCGCACGACCGGAATGCCTCTCGCTTCGAGATCCGCGAGGTAGTGCTTGTCCATGTTCCACCGAATGATGGACACGTCGTTGCACAAGCGGGTTTGCGACTGAACCCGGCCGAGCCAGGCTGTGAATTCCTCAAAGCGGTCGAAGTAATCCCAAGTCGTCCGGAAGACGAGACAGAGATACGCCGACCAATCCTCGTCCGGCCGGCTCCAGTCCACGCGCACCGACGAAAGCCCAAGTCGGTCGAGGGCCGCCTGAAGCAACCGATCATCGTGCAAGATGTTGCCCAGATACCAGTTGCCTTCCGGTGCCACCGTGGCAACGAACCGGCGGTCGGTTAAGAGAGCCACATCCGCCGTCATCTTGAGCATTGCCTCCGGTACGCGGCCCGTGTTCAACCGCCTTGGCAGGTGCCCCAGATGCGCTCGAAGCGACCTTTGGCGAGGCCTTTGGCATCGGCGTAAAAGGTCAACTCGCCACCGTCGCCCCATGACATGTTGGTTTTGTCGTCGGTACCGATCTGCAGCAGCATCGCCAAACCCTTCTCCAGCACCACTTCGGGAAACTGTTGTTGAAAGAGGGCATACCCGCCAAGCAAATGGTGGCTCGCGAATACATCGTTGTGGTTGAGCCAATGTCCCATTTGCAATGAACGAAAGTCTGCTTGCAGGTTGTCGAAGCGCTCGTACAAATCATCGGACCATTTCAGGGCTGCCATTGGCGGCTCCACGCGGTGATTCGGCAATGACGAAATGGGTGTCAAATCGATAGCGGCTGCCTTAAATGAGTTGACGCCGCGCGGGGTTTTCCGACGTTCCAGCTTCGCTCCACGCGGTGTGTAGAGCGCGACCGACCAGCCTGGCTGGCTGGACAGTTGAACCTCGTCATATGCGGGGATGTTCGGACCGCCGCCGCCCTCCTCCAGCCAACCCCAAACCGAGAAGAGCGAAAACAAGCCGTCTTTGGGCAGCCCTTTGATCGGCGAGCCGATTTTCGTGACTTTCGCCAGATCGATTTGCGCGAGGAACGCCAACGGCTGATCGTTGGAGAAGACCGGCCAT
>JANLTA010000882.1:0-3048 GCA_031362705.1 Gemmataceae bacterium
ACCAGGGCGGCAACGGCATCCGCTTCCATCATCACGTGGTCCGCGCCATGCCCGGAGGTGCCGACGGCATGGAACTCGGCGGCCCGAACGAAGCGCGGCAGGCATCCGTCAACCTGACGGAATTGCGCGGCACGTTGACGACGTACCTGGATGATTTCGTCAAGAACCGAGGACCATTTCCCAAACCGAACCGACCGTTGGACTTCAAGAACCTGAAAGCCATCGCCTGGATCCAGGACGACGGTGACGATCATCATCCGGTTCTTCAAGCAACAATGGTGGACGTACGATGAGCAGCAATAGAGTCGCACACGAAGTCAGCGGGACGATAAGAACCGCTGACTTCGTGCGCGGCGCGGAATGGAGTAACTACTTGCCTTTGGCGGCGGGGTTAGTGAATGGCCGGCCCATTGGATTGGACCATTCGTTGCGAACCTGCCGCAGATTGGGCGGCAATCGGTGAGACTTATCGACCCGATCCAATGCTTCGACCATGAGGCCGCGCAGATCCACACCTTCACGGGTCGGCGGTTGAAAGACGTTGCTGAGATACTTGCCGGAGTTGCTGTCGCCAAATGCAAGTTGCCAGGACTTGTGCGCTTTTTCCGCGTCGTCGGTAAAGGCGAACAGCATCCCTTGAAACAGGTTATTGAAGAATTTCATACCAGGATCATCGATCCTCATTTCCCCAATGAATGACTCGGCTTCCGCATAACGGCGCTGATCGAGAAACAGCGCCACGACGCCGACATTCGAGCGAATCGCTGTTTGCACGTTGGTAGGGTTAGTCAAACTGGCGGCATTCGCTTGCCGGGCCGTTTCCAGCATGTACTTCTCATCAGCGTTGACATCGACATGCGACTGCGATGAATTGTCCCCGGTTGCACGAGGCGGGCTGGTGGCCCAGCGCGCCGCCGCTCCAAGACACGTGGCCAACAAGCCAATGCCCAACAGTTTCCAATGTTGAGCGCGCTGTGTCGTCGGCCAGGTCAGCGATATCGGCGCAGTGGCACCATTGGCTGGCGATGTCGCCGCAGTTCGCACAAAGCTCATCGGCAGTTCGGACAATGTGTTGTCGCCACTTTGGCCGCGCAAACTGTTTAAGACCCGAAGCACCTCACGACCGGTTTGCGGCCGCTGAGTCGGGTCTTTCAGCATCATGCGATCAACCAACTCGCACAACTCGGGCGGCAGGTCCGGCCGCATCTGGGCGACGGGCTTTGGTTTTTCGTTGACATGCTTCAGGGCGACTTCGAACGCATTCTGCCCCGTGAATGGCGGTTCGCCGGTGAGCAGGTGATAGCAGGTCACGCCGAATGAATAGATGTCGGACCGCGGATCGACGGCTTGGCCCTGAACCTGTTCCGGACTCATGTAGAGCGGCGTGCCCATCGTCATGCCGGTTTTCGTGAGGTTGAGTTGATCGTCGGTTCCGAATACGCGCGACAGACCAAAGTCGGTCACTTTCACTTCGCCCTTGCGGGTTAACAAGATGTTTTCGGGCTTAATGTCGCGATGAACAATGCCGGTCTCGCTGGCACGCCAAAGGGCGGCCGCGACTTGCCGCATGATGAGCAACGCCCGCGGAAGGTCCGGCGCACCTTTCTTGGTGAGGTAATCGCGGAGGTTCATGCCTTCGACATATTCGAGGGCCATGAATTGCATGGATTCGTGCTGGCCAACCGTGAACACTTGCACGATGTTCGGATGGTTGATCTTGGCGACCGACTCGGCTTCGGTGCGAAAGCGGCTCAGCGCGACCTCGTTGGCCGCCAAGTCACTGCGGAGAAATTTTAGAGCTACCTTGCGCTTCAGCGATATCTGCTCGGCGAGGTAGACCTGACCCATGCCGCCCTGGCCAATGCGGCGCACGATGTGAAAATCGCCCAGCGTCTGGCCGCTGATGTCGTCGGTTGAATTGTTGGCAGTGGCCATGCGGCATCCCGGCCGGGAGCGACGCCGGCACTATACATGATATGGTAAGTGACGATGCGATTGGCGGCATCAACAAATCAAACAACTACAACTCGTCGGTCAATGAACTGATGGACATTGCGGAGACCGTGCCGTTTTCGTGGGCGGTGAACAGAGTGCCATCGGCTCGAACAGCGAGATCATCGACGGGAGACTGGAACTGGCGGGAAGCCAGTAATTCGCCGGTGCTGGCGTCCCACACGCGGACTTGGGCATCGACACCCGCGGCAATCAGGCATTCGCCATCGGGGCTGAAGGCGAGGGCCGTCGCTTGTTGATCTTCGGAGCCTTCCAATTCGAATATCGGTTCGCCGGTGTCGGTCGAGTGCAATGCCGCCCAACCATCCGGTGAGGCGAACGCGAACGCCACGCCCGACGGATTGAAGGCCACGCATGTCGCGCCCAGTGGCACGGAAACCAATCGCTTCGAATCGGCAACATTCCACGTACACACCGCGCCGGTCGAGCCGCTGGTAGAGAGAAAGTCGATGCCGCCGCACAGCAGCAGTTTGCCATCGGGATGCCAGTCGATGGTCTCGACCGAACATCCTTCAGTCGCTTCGATCACAAGCAACGACGGCTCGAACGTTTCCAGGCTCCAAAGCCAAACCGTGCCTTCAGTGGCCACTGCACCGGAGAGCGTTTGGCAATCGGGTGTAAATGCCAGGTACTTCAATGCCGCCTTCGGGCCATCGAGTGTCTTCAACGACTTCGTTTGCGCGTCCCAAAGTTGAATCAGTGAATCCGGCGTTGAACCGGCAACCCATCGGCCATCGGCACTGGCTGCGACGTGTAGGTACTCGCCGGGTGGCAGCGGCGACTTCTGTTCCTCGCCGCTGGCATTCCAAACTTGCGTGCCGGACTCGCCGGCGTTGCTGATGATGCTGTCATTCCACAGGGCAATCGCATGTCGGCGGCTGCCGGTCTGCCCCGCGATCAACTGTCCCGACTGCGGATCAAACACGCGAATCACGCGGTCGGTGCCTCCGACTGCCAGCCGTTGTTTGTCGCCTCGGAATGCCATCGCCTTGATTTCATCGGCCAGGCCAGGCAGCTTGTGCAGCGACTCGGCCG
>JANLTA010000906.1:0-7881 GCA_031362705.1 Gemmataceae bacterium
TGGACGATGGACGGCAGCGCGTTCGGCAACATCTCAATCGTTCGTACTGCGGCTTGTACATTCCGCCGATGATCTGGCGTGAAATCGACAACTTTTCAGGCGGCTCCGTATGCCTGGTGCTGGCGTCGGAGCGGTTCGATGAGGCTGACTACTTTCGTAACTACGATGAGTTTCGCAACGCTTTGAGGGTGGCGGCATGATTCCGTTTCTCGATGTCGGCGCGGGTTATCGTGAACTGCGCGATGAACTCGACGCGGCTTATCGCCGGGTCATGGATGCCGGCTGGTTTGTTTTGGGCAAGGAAGTCGCGGAGTTTGAGCGCGAGTTCGCGGCCTATTGCGATAGCCAGCATTGCGTTTCGCTCGGTAATGGCCTTGATGCCCTTCACCTGGCCCTTCGCGCTCTGGATGTCGGACCCGGGCATGAAGTCATCGTGCCGGCCAACACGTTCATTGCGACGTGGCTGGCGGTCAGCGCCGTGGGTGCGGTGCCAGTTGCCGTGGAACCCGACTCGACGTTCAACATTGATCCCCACGCAGTTGAGCGGGCGATCACACCTCGGACCAAGGCGATTATCGTCGTTCATCTTTATGGCCAGCCGGCCGATGTCGATGCCATTCGCGAGTTGGCCCATGATCGTGGCATTAAGGTGATTGAAGACGCCGCCCAGGCGCATGGTGCCCGGTATCGTGGTCGACGGGTGGGCAGCCTCAGCGACTGTGCCTGCTTCAGTTTCTACCCCGGAAAAAACTTGGGGGCCTTTGGTGATGGTGGTGCAGTGACAACGCAAGACACGGAACTTGCGGAGCGGTTGTGGAAGTTGCGTAATTACGGCTCGCAACGCAAATACGAACACGACAGCATCGGTACGAACAGCCGCCTTGATGAGCTTCAGGCCGCTTTTCTCCGAGTCAAACTGCGTCACATTGACGAATGGAATGAGCGGCGCTGTCAGCTGGCCAATATTTATCAGCAGTCATTTCGACATGCGCCGGAAGTAAGGACGCCCGAGGTGCCGGCGTGGGCCGAGCCGGTTTGGCATCTTTATGTTGCTCGCCACCCTCATCGTGATCAATTGCATAAACACCTGACGAACGAAGGCATCGGCTCGATGGTGCATTACCCGATTCCGCCGCACCGCTCCGGTGCGTATGCGACCAGCATTTGGCGGGGCGGCGCGTTGCCGATCACGGAACGAATGGCTCAGGAGGTATTGAGTCTGCCGATGGGGCCACACCTGAGCGAGAGTGACGCAACGCAAGTAGTGGAAGCAGTGCGGCGTTGCGCTGTCACCAAGGTTCGAGTGGCGGCTTAGTCGCAGCAGCGAGTTGAATATGGCATTCCCGTGTGTCAGCGTTTGCATGGTAACGTACCAACACGAGAAGTACGTCGGCGATGCTATGCGCAGCGTGCTGGCCCAGTCGTTTACTGATTTCGAGTTGATCGTTGTCAATGATGGTTCGACCGACAACACAGCCGCACGTCTGGCCGAGTTCAAAGACCCGCGCATTGTCGTCATTAACCAACACAACCAAGGCCCATCAGCCGCGACCAACGCTGCCATCGCGGCCGCGCGGGGTCAATACATCGCACTTTTTTCCGGCGACGACATTTGTCACCCGGATCGCCTGCGGATTCAGCTTGAAGCGATCTTGCAAAACCCAGGTGCGCTGTTGTTCGCTGGCGTGGACTTCATTGATGATAATGGGTTGCCATTGGTTGGCGATCACTTTGCTTCCGCGTTATTTGCCGGCGAGACGGTGACACGGGCACAGATAATGGCGCGGTTCTTTCATCGGGGTAACTTTCTCAACGGCGTGACCACTTTCGGCGAGCGCGCGACTTTTGCCGCCATTCCCTACGATCCGACGCTGCTGCAATTACAGGACTTCGATCTGTGGGTGCGGCTCGTCAAAGATCACGACGTGCGCGTGCTGCCGGACAAGCTCGTGAGCTATCGCATACGCGGTGGCGGAGGCAATCTCAGCGCGCCCGGCCCGGACGCGGTGATTCGCTCGGCCAATGAGCAGTATGTCATCCTTCGGCACTTCTTTGAGAGCGTGCCGATAGAGCTGTTTCGGGAAGCGTTTGCCGAATCATTGATCCGGCCCGACTTCACCGGCGACATTGAGTATCGGATTGAGCAGGCGTTTCTTTTCGCCCGCTCCGTATTGCCGATGTCACGGGCGATCGGCGTCGAGCGAGTGCATGAATTGATGAGCGCAAAGGACACGGCCAAAGTGTTGCGCGAGCGCTATGACTTTACTTCGGCGAACTTCTTTGATTTGTTGAGAACCGCGGACGCCTTCAATCTGCTCGGCGGATGCGTTTCGACGATTTTTCTCGACACCGGTGGCGGCTGGATCGCGGGACAGGAGGTGCGGGTGCCGATCAACCCGGTGGCAGGGCCGTTCCATGTGCGTTTCACGTTGCCCGTCTCGCCCGGACTAAAGGCACTTCGCTGGGATGCAATTGAAGGCCGCACGTGCCGGGTGCGACTTGATGCCATCGAGATGATTGATGCAAAAGGGCAGGGGGTTGTAGTTGATCTGGATCAGATCGGAAGCAATGGAGCACATCATTCGGATGGTTTGATTGAGTTTGAGACGAACGACCCCAACCTATGGTGGCCGTGCGATGAAGGCGTCGTCGGCGTGCGGCTGTCCGGCACGTGGTCGTTCGATCAACTGCCGGAGACGGTCGCCGAACTGCGGGCACGAGTGGCGGAGTTGCAAGCCGAACTTGATGTGGAACGGGCGACGATTAGGAGTTTGCCGTGGCGGTTTGCCCGGAAGGTGGCGTTGCGATTGCGGGCGGGTTGAAGATTGACGCGCTAAGCCGCAAGCGGCGGAATCTGATAAACTATCGTTGGATTAAATTGTCGAGTTGGGATTGTGGCTATGGCTGTTGATGCAAAGCGCATCATTTCGTTGTTTCTGCAAAACGTTGAGCGCGGCCGGGCCGTCGCGTGGCAGCCGGCGGCGGACATTTACAAGTTGCCGACGGGTTGGCTGGTCAAGTTGGAGATGGCCGGCGTGCATCCCGAGGATGTGCAACTCATTTTACGCGGTCACACGTTGGTCATCACAGGTCGGCGGCGCGATTCGTGTCTGGAAGCCGCGTGCCGGCAACTCAAGATGGAGATTGAGTATGGCCGGTTCGAGCGCGAGATCGATTTGCCGCCTGATTGGCAGCGAGCGACGTTGGAAACCAGTTTCAATAATGGCATGATGATGATTCGAATTCTGCGGGAGGTGGGGGTGTGAGCGCTGAACCCGAAAAGCCTGCCATCGCACTTCCTGCTACTTTGTCGATCAGTCTGCCGGTCTTGCCGCTTAAGAACACGCTGTTGTTCCCGACGCTGTTCATGCCACTCGCGGTCGGGCGGGAAAACTCGGTGGCCGCCGTTGAAGCGGCGATGGCGACCGAAGAGAAGACCATCGTTGTGGTCGCCCAGCGCGACGCCAGCGATGATCGGCTGGCACTCGACGCATTTTTTGAAGTGGGTACGCGCGCGGTCATCAAGAAGATGAATCGCGGCGATGAAAATATCGAAGTATTGGTTCAGGGCTTGGAACGCGTTCGGCTCGTGGAGATCGAGCAGCTTGAACCGTTCCTCAAGGTGCGTGTCGAACCGCTGCCGTTGCCCACGGATGCAGGCGACGAAGTCGAAGCGATGCAGCGAGCCGTTCTGGAGGTCGCCGGGCGAGTCATTGAACTTGCTCAGCCGCCGCAGGGGCCGGTCAACATCATGCAGATGCTGGCCAATACGCCCGACCCGATTCGATTGGCCTTTTTGCTGGGTTCGATGTTGAGTTTGGACGTCGCGAAAGAACAAGTCTTGCTTGAAGCGCCGACGCGGCTGAAGGCGCTGGAGTTGATTCATGAGTATTTAGCACATGAATCGCAGATATTGGAGTTGCGGCAAAAAATTGCGAGTCAAGCGCAGACGGAGATGTCGCGCGAGCAGCGACAGTATTTTCTTCGTCAGCAAATGCGGGCGATTCAGGACGAACTGGGTGAGAAAAGCCCGGAGTCGGCCGACGCCGATGATTTGCGGGAGAAGATCACGGCCGCTGATTTGCCCGAGAAAGTGCGCACGGAAGCCGACCGCGAATTGGGTCGGCTCGAACGCTTATCGTCGCAGTCGCCGGATTATCAGGTGACGCGGACGTGGTTGGAATTGATCGCCGAGTTGCCGTGGAAGAAATACAGCGAAGACAAAATCGATCTCGTCCACACGCGCACGATTCTTGATGAGGACCATTACGGCCTTGAGGATGTGAAGGAGCGCATTCTCGAACATCTGGCAGTGCTGAAACTGAATCCGAATGCCAAAGCGCCGATTTTGTGTTTGGTCGGGCCGCCGGGTGTGGGCAAGACATCGTTGGGCCAGTCGATTGCCCGGTCGATGGGCCGGCAGTTCGAGCGCCTGAGCCTCGGCGGCATGCACGACGAATCCGAGTTGCGCGGCCACCGGCGGACATATATCGGCGCGATGCCGGGCCGGATTATTCAGGCGATACGGCGGGCCGGCGTGGCCAATCCCATGCTACTACTTGATGAGATCGACAAACTGGGCCGCGACTTTCGCGGCGACCCGGCATCGGCATTGCTGGAAGTGCTCGACCCGGCACAGAATAACACCTTCCGCGACAATTACCTCGACATGCCGTTCGATTTGTCGAAGGTGTTCTTTGTGACGACGGCCAATGCGCTGGACCCATTGCCACGACCGCTGCTGGATCGGCTGGAAGTCTTGCGATTGTCCGGTTATAGCGAAGACGAAAAACTGCAAATCGCGAAACGCTACCTGTTGCCACGCCAACGCACGGAAGCCGGACTGACCGAAGAGACGATTGAGGTGCCGGATGAGACGCTTGTCCGCATGATTCGCGGCTACACGCGCGAAGCCGGCTGCCGGCAGTTGGAACGCACCGTTGGTCAGGTCATGCGCAAGCTCGCTTTGCGGGTGGCCAGGGGTCATGCCGACAAGATCCTCGTAACAACTGAATTGTTGGTGGAGTTGCTTGGTCCGGAATCGTTTGCTCCAGAAGATGCGCGGAAGACGATGGACCCCGGCGTGGCGACCGGCATGGCATGGACCGAGGCCGGCGGCGAGATTCTTTATATCGAAGCGTCGCTGCTGCCCGGCTCCACGGAGTTGCGCATCACAGGGCAACTCGGTGCCGTCATGCAAGAGTCGGCCCGCGCGGCACAGAGTTATGTACTTGCTCATGCCGAGCAGTTGGGTATCGATCGAGCCAAGTTCAAGGAATCGGGTGTTCATATTCACGTTCCGGCTGGTGCTGTACCGAAGGATGGACCATCGGCTGGTGTCGCGCTGGTAACCGCACTGGCGTCCCTGTACACCGGCAATCCGGTTCGCCATGACACGGCTATGACTGGCGAGATCACGTTGACGGGTTTGGTTCTGCCCATCGGCGGCGTTAAGGAAAAAGTGTTGGGCGCTCGGCGTGCCGGCATCAAGCGCGTGATTTTGCCCAAAGCAAATGGCAAAGACATGCGCGATCTTCCCGAAGCCGTGCGCAACGACACGCAAGTCATATTGGCCGAGAAAATTGGCGACGTGTTGGCCGCGGCGCTTGCCAACGGTCGCGTCTAATAGGGTTCGACCCGCCGTATTGGCTGTGAGCCGGCGCGAAACGCATCTTCATCCAACGCATCCGCCGCGATCCAGCCGGACATTAGTTCCATTGCCATGCCTGGGCCAGGGTGGACGGAGCTGCCAGCGAAGTAGAGGCCAGGTACATCCGGGCTGCGGTTAGCGGGCCTCAAGGCGCTGCGCCGAATGACATTTGTGTTGGCGCCAGAATCCCCTGACAGCACCACGTTCGCCGACTTGATGCGGCTCTCTAAATCGGGCATGCGGCCCACCGTTGCGAGTTTGTTCAAAATGACCGACTCGAACGTCGGCAACGCCGCGCTCCAATACTCATCTGGTCGCAGGCCACGAACTCGAGCATGAATCGACAGGGCCTCGCCGCCCGGTGGTGCGAGCGTGTGATCAGTTTGGGCCGGCGCGCACATGTAGCAAGTCAGATTGCCATTGTGGTCGTCACGAGCAATGTCGCCGCTATCGTTGCAAAACACGAAGTTGTGATGCGATAAGTGATCGTAGGCACGGTCCAAGCCCAGAAACAGCGAGATGATGGGACGTATCGGTTTATCCTTACATGACTTCTCAATGCGGGTCGCGGCAACTTGTGCGGGCAGCAGTTGCCGATGAGTTTGCCCAATCTCCAAGTTGGCAACTACCGCGCGAACAGGTGTGCGCTCGCCATCGTCGGTGATGACGGCGACGGCGCGACCGGTGGAATCAAGTTCAATCTGTTTGATGCCAACACTGGCACGCACATCGACACCAAGTTCGACGGCCACTTGTGTCAACGCTTTGGGCACAGCGCCGATGCCGCCGCGAGGGTACCAAAGGCCATCGGCCAGTTGGATGTGGGCCATGCCGCACATCTGCGCCGGGAGATGTGCACCAGAATCTCCGAACGCAAACTGTGCCAATAACTGTCTTATGCGTTCGTCGGATACACATGAGCGCACGATCTGAGCCACGGATCGGCGCGACCGAAGCGCCATCAGAAAAGTCCGGATGCCGCCGACGCTGCGCCAGTGTAAGTGTTTGTCGGTAAGTTGCGCCATGCGTTTGGACAATTTGAGAAAGCGGCGATAGCCTTTGCCGCTGCCCGGCGCGAATCGCTCCAGGTGTTCACACATGCGATCCATGTCGGTGCAAAGGTCGAGCACACTGCCATCGGGAAAGAAGCAGCGCCATTGCGGATCGAGCGACACAAGATCGAGATGATCGAACAGTTTGCGGTTGCATTCTCGAAAGATTCGGTCGAGGACGCGCGGCATGGTGAGAAACGTTGGCCCGATGTCGAAGCGATAGCCGGCTTCTTCCCAGACCGTGGTATGTCCACCTAGGCTTGACGCGCGCTCAAACAGAGTGACCGGATAACCCCGTCCTGCCAGCGTGCACGCTGCGGCTAAGCCTCCCAGGCCGCCGCCGATGATGGCTACGCGATCCGATGACGTGGTCACGTGCTTTGCCGATCATCGATTTTGTAATTGCTGGCGACCACCCATTCGAGTTGCCGTGCGAGGCCATGTAGCAAACGCACATCATTCGCCGTGGGCCGGGCGCGACCAATCAGTTGGCGCAGCCCATGAAAAAGCAAATCGGCCCGTTCGTCCCAGAGAAAATGCACGTCTTCAAGAGCTTTTCGCAGGTGCTGAAACATGCGCTCACGATCTTCATCGGGCACGGGCGCTTCCGATAATGTAGCCGCTGTCGAATTGGCCGCGAAATGTCGATGCGCCTCATAAATGCAAATCGCGACAGCGTGTGACAAGTTGAGTGCCGGCGCTTCATCGCTCGTGGGGATGTTGATGAGATAGTCGCAGCGCCCGACTTCCGCGGTTGTAAGTCCGCTAGGCTCGGGGCCAAAGACCATAGCGACTGGCCCGGCTGCAAGTAGCTCCTGGAGTTTCAGCGCGATTTGCTCCGGTGAACCGACGATGCCCTGGCGACAGATGCCACCCGTCCGTGCCGATGCGGCAGCAGAAGCAAGGCAGCCGGCCAATGCTTCATCAAGAGTCGCAACTTGTCGAGCGTTATCAAGTACAGATTCGCCATGCCGCGCCCGCAGCTTGGCTTCTTGCGAGTTTGGATCGGCTTGTGGTGCGACAAGGACCAGGTCGTTCAAGCCAAAGTTGTGCATGACCCGGGCCGTTGCGCCGATGTTGCCGGCGACTTCGGTGCGAACAAGGATGATGCGCAGATTGTTCACACAACACTCGTCGCCAGTTGCTTGAGTTTTTGCAGATCGACTTTACCGGTGCCCA
>JANLTA010000929.1:0-5043 GCA_031362705.1 Gemmataceae bacterium
CGGGCCGGGGTAAAACGCCTGGAAGCCGAAGGGCTTGGTCTTGGCCGCCGCGATTACTTCCCAGACATCAATGCCCATGCGGTCGTAAAGCACTTTCAGTTCATTCACCAGCGCGAAGTTGACCGCGCGGTAGGTGTTCTCCAGGATCTTGCAGGCCTCCGCCACTTCCGGACTGCTGACGGGTACAACTTGTTCGACCACCTGACCGTACAGAGCGGCGGCCAGATCGAGACTGATCGGATCGAGGCCGCCAACGACTTTCGGGATACTCGGCATCGCGAAGTTCGGGTTACCTGGATCCTCGCGCTCGGGACTGTATGCCAGAAAGAAGTCTTTTCCCGCTTGCAGGCCGGACAACTCGAGGATGGGAAGGACAATGTCACGCGTGGTGCCCGGGTATGTCGAGCTTTCCAAAATCACCAACTGACCCGGTCGAAGCGCGGCAGCCACGGCTCGGGCCGACTGCTTGACGTACGACAAGTCGGGTTCCCGTGCTTCGGTGAGGGGCGTTGGCACGCAAAGGATAATCACATCGGGCTCGCTGAGCCGCTCGAATTGGCACGTCGCTTCGAATCCCTGTTCCTTTAACGAGCGGATCAACGCGGACGGAATGTGTTTGATGTAACTTTCGCCGCGCTGAAGCGTTTCGACTTTTTCCGCATCGACGTCAAAACCGAGAACTGAATAGCTGCTTTCAACGAACGCCCTGGCCAGTGGCAAACCGACGTACCCAAGTCCAATGACGCCGATTTGCGCAGTGCTGCCGACGATCTTCTCGAGCAGTAGCGCGGTAGTCGGTGACGGATGGCGAAGTTCAGGGCTTTCCAGCAGCATGGTATTGTTAGCCTACTGTACGTGAGTGACAAATACTACGGTCGAAACTTGCTTCCGTTGGCGGCCGTGAGCCATGCCGGGAGTCGGATCGATTGGCCGCCAAACTGGGTGTTCTGGCGGGACATGACCCACTGGGCGGCGAGTGCTCCTACCAAAGCCCCGGCCGAGTTCATGACCCAATCGGTGACGGAGGGCATGCGGTCGAACGGGAACTGCAAGAGCTCGACGGCACAACTTGCAAGTGAACACACCAGCACGGCGAACAGGGCCGTCCGCCAGCCCCGGCGAATCCCACTCAAAACGAAGCCGACGGGGACAAAGCATAGGAAATTGGCCAGGCAGTCGGTCCAATCTTCTAGCGAAAATCGCTTGTTGAGTTTGAGGTTCACCCAAAAGGTGGATGGAATGAGTACGTCCGCAGCAGCAATCACATCCCAGCGTACATTGCCAGCTTCAGCGACACATTCGGCGATCTCACCCAACCAGGGTCGTGTGCCGTCAATCTCATTGGCGACCATTACGTGAAAGTGATAACTGTGCTCCCAGGCTGACAAAGGGCGTTTTGGCAACGGCCTTGTCTCGACGTGTTTTCCATCGACCGACATCGTGATCGCGTCAGGTTCGACGTTGAGTTCGAAATCGTGCCAATCACTGTCGGCGAAGACACCCGGAGCCGTGTAGCCCGGCGAACCGTTCTGAGCCGTCGTGGGTGTCCGCATCGCGATAATCAAGTCCGGCCCATCCTGCCCAATCATGATGTTTCGCGCCGAACCGAACCAATTGGAGTAATTGAAGATCGGCCCCGACTTACCGAGGGCACGAACTCGCATCTTGACGCGAAAGGCGTTGTCGCGCACAGCTTGGTCAGCCCAGCGATTTGCCGTAGCACCGCCACGCACAGAGCCTTCGGATGGAATGCGCAGAATGCCGTCAGCTGCGAAGTGCGCACCATTTTCCACATGCCGCGGTGGATTCCAACGAAACGGCCAAAGTCCGAGAACGAAATAAGCCAGCAACGCAATCGTGCCGAGCCAAAGACAGGTATGTCGGGGATAAAAACTGTCTTTCATTTAGCCGCTTATCAGTGATCGCCAATGTCACGCATCGATTGCAGAAGCATGGACAACATGCAGTGGATCGCCAATCAATAGAGCGCGGGCCGAATGGTGTCGTTCGAGTTCGCCGGAGTAATTGCTGTGGAGAACGGGAGCCGGCGTTCGCTTGCGAGTGCCGATTCGGAACATGTGCAAGCCAGAGGCCAATGCAAAGGCGGCGAGACTGTAACAGTAGTGCATGATCTGGAGTGGCAACGCCAACGCGGCGAAGAGCGGATGCCGGGACTTCGCAAGAAAGGCGTAAAAGCGCCAATTCAGAAGCACGATGCCGGTGAGGAGTGCCAGCGGAATCAGCATCAACGTCTTGAAGTACATGGTCAAGAGCGTGGCAATGGCCAAGATGGCGACAGCCGACATAACTCGCAATGAAGTCGGGACGCGCTTTGTTTGCGACCACTTATCGATGCTGGCGATCCCGACGAAGATGGCGACGGGCAATGCCAGCACAGCCGGCAGGTACCAAGCGGCGGCCAGCAACGTTAGAACCAAGCCCCAAGCCAACAATGCACTGATGCGATGACCTAACCCAAGATTCAGATCGTTGGGTAGCTTACCTTCCTGGACGATGAGTCGGCTCCACGGCCAGGCGCGGTCGCGGATATCGGTCTTGAGCATTCCCCATAACGTCCAGCACTTTCGGTGCGTGACTTGGACCTGTTTATCCAAAAGGATGCGTTGACCGGCTTTGCAAAGGCGCACGCCCAATTCAATGTCTTCAATACACGGTCGGCGGTAATCGGGATGAAAGCCGCCGAATTGAAGGAACACGTCGCGGCGAATTGCACCGCAACCACTCCAGAAGGTTGTCGCTTCGGACCGCGCCTGTTGATGGACGAAATGATGCATCAGGTTGCGGTACTGCGATAGCACGTTTTGGGCCGGCGGGTGGGTATCGTAGGAACCGAAGATGGCGGTGACAGTTGGATTGGCCTTGAGTGCCGTGATGAGGTTGCCAATGGTCTCCGGATGCACGCAAACATCGGCATCCAGGAACAGCAAGTACTCGCCGCGGGCGGCTTGGGCACCACGATTGCGCGCCGCTCCTGGCCCGGATTGCTGGGGTAATACCAATACTTGTGCCATCGACAAATTGATCCATGACGATGTATCATCCGGCGAAGCATCATCGACAACGATGATCTCAAAGTCCTGAGACTGGGACGCTTTGAGGCTCCTCAGACATTCCTGTAAGTCGATGCGGCACCTGCGTGCCGGAACAATCACCGACAGGAATGGTGTTAATTGGCCCGTGCCGTCCATGGTGTTTCTCGTCATGCTCTCACCACGGCGGCGTCACATTTGAGTGCATGTTGTGTCATCGTAGCGGAGCCGTTGTTTCGCGCCGGCTTCGCAGCATGTGGGCGAACTTTCCAAATACCAACAATGATAAAACCGCAAATTGCGAGAACCACGTATGGCAGCCACGCTTGGCCGAGAACAGGATGGTTGGCCGGCGATGTGAGTTGCAAGACACGCAACCATGGCAGTTGCAGACCTTCATTCCAGATGCGAATGTAAGATGCCGGCACAGTTTCTGAAGATAACTGCGCAATCCAGGTTCCGACAGATGTCGCGTCGCGCCAGGTATCGTTATTCGGATTGCAGTCGCGTGCCATGCACAGAATCCACGTATGGATTACGGCCGGCACGGACACGGCGACCAATGCCCAAGTTGACATGCGCGCCAGCCGGTCGCAGGAGGCCAAAAAGAGAAATGGCACCAGCGGCATGAGGTAGCGCACGCCGGTGTTCCATTGCATTCGTGAGTATTGATTGGCCGCACAGAACAACAGAAACAGTCCGGCGAATGTGGCGGTGAAGATCCGGGCGTTGCGAGCAAAGATCAGGTTCTGCGTTGTCACGTACCGCGGTGCCGGGAGCAGAGCTAGCAACAAGATCGGGCCAAACACGAACAAGCCATATGACGGATGCATCATATTCATGACCAGTGTTTCAGCCGATGGAATCGAAAACCCGCGCCAGCCCAAGTCGGTGTAGTTGGCCGATGGCATCCAGTATTGCGCCGGTCGCCACGGATCACCAAACATCACCCATTGGCTGAATAGCAGAAATGCAATGGGCGGAATGCAGCCTAACAAAAACAATATTGCCTGTCGCAAGTTCGCGAAAGTAGAGATACCCGGCCATTGATTGAACAGGGCATAGCCAAACAAACACACGAGGGAAATCACGCCACCATAGTCACAGGCGAGTGCCGCACCGGCGCAAAAGCCGGCGAGGACGTACCGTGTGGTGCTTTCCTTGGCATCGCCTCGCCGTTGTAACAGCATGAATGCGGCCAATGTAAAGTACATGACGAAGACATTGCTGGTTAAGTTGGCGCTTCTGAAGAATAGCGGGGTTCCTGCGGCAAACAACAACGCCAGCCAGGTAGCCCGGCCTTGTGTGACACCACGCCGTAAGAGAAACTGAAACGCGGCGACAACACACAACGCGGATAACGGTGCCACGAGACATACTGAAGTAATCAGCGCGGATGCGCCAAGACGCTGCGACAAGCCGCGCCGCGAGACTTCCTGAAAGAAGCTCTGACGCATCGGCTTATCGATGCGGTAGACTTCAGCCGCGTCGCCCCCCGTTTTGTTCAAAGCGACTTTTTCTTTAGCCTCCAGAATGTTGAGCAATGGGTTGAACAACAGGAGCGGGCCACTGGCGATCAACGAGGTAGCCACGTTGCTATTGATGTAAGAATGGCCATCCGTGTGCACAAAGATATCGGAGTGAAGGCCTTGATATTCATCAACTTGAAACGTGCCATGCTTCACCAAGGCGAAGGCCGGGTAGTGTTCGCGGACCACGTTGGTCGCCGCGTGCGCGGCGAACAGTAGCCAGGCGGTCAGAAAAATGCGAATGCTCATTGCAGGCAAGTGATGTCGTGACTGAGGTGATGAGATCGTAACTTTTGAGTCTTCACGTGTCGCACTAGTTTCCCCAGTACTTTCCGATCATGCCAACCTTTCGGTCCTGCAATACCTGTATTACCCAAAGCGCCAATAATGTAACGCACATAGCACTTCCGACTAACAGCTTTCCTCGATTGCATTGGGCGAAAATCGCCTTGGGGTTAGCGATG
>JANLTA010000937.1:0-2552 GCA_031362705.1 Gemmataceae bacterium
TTTCGAACCTGTGGATCGCCGCGACTGATGGGAAGACTCCACCAAGGCAACTCACGACAACTGAGAAAAAAGACAGCCATCCGCGCTGGTCGCCGGACGGCAAGAAGATCCTCTTCCAATCCAACCGCAGCGGCGACAGCCAGCTTTGGCTCATTGATCTCTCCGGTGGCGAAGCGAAACAACTCACCACGATCAGCTCCGGGGCCGAGACCGGCATCTGGTCGCGCGATGGCAAGCGCATCGCCTTCGTATCGGCGATCTACGCCGAAAACAGCACGAAGCCCTTCGCTGAGAGCGACAAGCTGAACAAAGAGCGTGCCGAGAAAATCGAAAAGAACCCCGTGAAAGCCAAGGTGCACACGAAGCTCTTTTACCGACACTGGGATTCCTATGTGGAAGACAAGCGGCAACACCTCTTCGTCATGGAAGTTGAAGGTGGCACACCGCGCGATGTGACCCCCGGCGACCGCGACGCCTACCCGACCTCGACTACCTTCAGCGTCGGCGATGATTTCACCTTCTCACCCGATGGCCAGTACATCGTCTTCACCGCCGTGCCGCCCAAGGATGAGGCCTGGAGCACCAACCACGACATTTGCCGGGTCAGCATCAACAACACCTCGACTGAATGGGAGACGCTGACGAAAGACAACACGGCGGCCGACGGCGGGCCGCAGTTTAGCCCGGACGGGAAATTGATGGCATTTCGCCGGCAAAAAAAAGCTGGCTATGAAGCGGACAAGTGGGAGTTATGTACCGTGTCTTGCGATGCGACAGGCAATACCAATGCCGCGCCAACTATTATCACGACCGACTTTGATCATTCCATTGACGAGTACTGCTGGGCAGGAAACCGTGCTTTGATATTTGCGTGTGATGAAGGTGGTAGCAAACCGCTTTACTACAACGAGGTTACTGGTAGAAAGCGTTTTGCAATTGATGGAACGTGCGGTTCGCCAAGTTATGGGCCAAAAGGAGGGTTGGCATTTACGAATGCCAAGATGTCGAATCCAGCTGAGATAATGGTCCAACAAACAGGTCTAGTAGGTCCAAATCACCCAGGAAGTAAAGTCGCTAGTAAGGCCAACAATGCACTTATTGCCGAATTGGATCTCCCGAAACCCGAATCCGTCACCGTCAAAGGCGCCAATGGCGACCCGATGCAGATGTGGATTCTTAAGCCGCCGGGGTTTGATGCGAGCAAGAAATGGCCTGTCGCTTACTTAGTGCACGGCGGGCCACAAGGCGCCTGGCCGGACGGTTGGAGCTTCCGTTGGTGTCCGCAACTGTGGGCGGCACAAGGTTACGTAGTCGCTATGCCAAACCCGCGCGGATCGACCGGCTTTGGCCAGAAATACTGCGATGAAATCGTCGGCGACTGGGGCGGCAAGTGTTACGAGGACCTGATGAAGGGCGTCGATTACCTGGAAACGCTGCCGTATGTGGACAAGACCCGCATCGGTGCGGCCGGGGCGAGCTTCGGCGGCTACATGATGGACTGGTTCGCCACGCAGACACCGCGGTTCAAGTGCCTGATTACGCATTGCAGCGTGTACAACTTCGAAAGCGAATACACCACGACCGATGAGTTGTGGTTCGACGAATGGGAGCACGGCGGCCCACCGTGGGGCAAGAATCGCGAAAGCTACGAGAAGCACTCGCCGCACCGGTTTGCCGCCAACCTGGGCAAGTTCAAGACGCCGATGCTGGTGATTCACAATGATCTCGACTTCCGTTGCCCGATTGGTCAGGGCATCGAGCTGTTCTCCGCGCTGCAACGGCAGGGCGTGCCGAGCCGGTTCGTGAACTTCCCCGACGAGGGCCACTGGGTCCTCAAGCCCGCAAACAGCAAATTCTGGCACGAGGAAGTCTTCGCCTGGCTAACAAAGTACGTGCCACCGGGCGGACGGTAATTTGCCCATGCACGTAACGTTGGCAATCGCGGAAAGCGGTTCCTGGTGGCTCACCGCCGGTCTACTTGTCATTCCGGGGTTAATCGCGCTAAACGCGTTCTTCGTAGCCGCCGAGTTTGCTTTAGTGGCGATTCGCCGGACCCGTGTCGAAGAACTGGTTGGTCAGGGTCGCCCACGCGCCAAGGCATTACTTTCGGCGCTCGACAATCTCAACACCAGCGTTGCGGCCGCTCAACTCGGGATTACGCTGGCTAGCTTGGCGTTGGGGCTCGTTAGCGAACCGGCGATTGCCCGTTTGTTGCACCCTTTGTTTTCAACGCTTCCCGACTGGTGGGGTGAGACGGCGACCCACACTGTTTCCGTGATCATCACGCTCATGGCTATTACTTATTTGCATGTGGTCTTTGGCGAACAAATGCCAAAGATCGCGGCCCTGCAATCGTCGGAACGTATGGCGCTCTGGGTCGCGCCGCCAGTCAACGCGTTTGCCCGGATGACCCGCCCGGTGCTCAGCCTGATGAACGGGTCCAGTGACTTGTTCTTGAGATTGATTGGCTATCGTGCCTCGGAGGAGGATGGCGACATCCACACCGTTGATGAATTACGATTGCTCGTCGAAGACACGGAAGAGGCCGGACT
>JANLTA010000941.1:0-4525 GCA_031362705.1 Gemmataceae bacterium
CGACTGATCAACACCACGATCTGATGCCTAGGCCTCCCCTCGGGGGAGTATCCTCACGATCCCCGCAAAGGAAGGATTGTGCTTGCCGACCCGCTCGGGGGGCTCGGTCATGGGTTGATCAACATCAACCTGTGTGTTCCCGTCCGCATTGCCTTTCCTGTGTGCGCCTCTGCGCGCACAGCCGGCATCGCCAGCATGGATCTTCGCGAGAGTCGTATATCGGCTGGTTGAATGTGACTGTGATTGCCGCGGCTGAGTAGCCGCCCGGATCGGCAATCAAGAAATGAAGTAGCGGCGGCTTGCGGCCGCCACTACGAGGCTGTGAAACTCACCCAAACACAAGGCGGAGCCAAAGATGACTGCCCACTTACCACAATCAACTACCCGCTACTTAAATCGACCCGCCAAACCGCAGGCGGAACTGGATGAAGTCGCTTGCGGAAACGCCGCCGTCGCCGTCGATGTCGAAGGCGAAACTGGTACCGCCGAATGCCAGGCGGAATTGGATGAAGTCGCTGGCCGAGATGTTGCGATCGCCGTCGGCGTCGCCGAAGAAGCGATGGAAACCGTAGCCGGCATAGGCACCGGCCGGCATTCCATCCAGATCGCTGTCCAACGCGTTTCCGCTGGAGTCCTGCAATTGGCTGCCGGTGATATTCAACGTGTAGGTGCCGTCGGCCAGCGAGTTGGCTTCCAACGATGGGCCGGTGAATGTCAAAGTTGCCTGCGTCATGGCCGGATTCCATACCACATTGACGCCGGGCGAGCCGGGACCGGTCAAAGAAAACGCGTTGGCTCCGGGCACCGGGATCGCCCGGCTGAATTGCACGGTCAAGGAAGTAACACGCGAGCGCTGGGCCGACCCATCGTTGACTTGGACGCCGGTGACCCACACGGGGCCTTGCTGATTCGTAAACGCGACCTGCATCGTTGCGCGGTTGCTTTCCTTGGCCGTCTCATCCAACAGAGTGAATCGAACATAGCGCCGACCCACGGAAGGTGTCGCCACCGAGTTGGCGTAAGTGATGTTGCGCAGCAGCGACTGTATGACGACCGTCGTCACATTGCCGCTCAAAGCAATGGCGAGCGGAGTCGTGCCGTTGCCGCCACTCATCGTGCCAATGATCACACCGGAGAAAGTAATGTTCGCGCCTTCGACGCCAATTTTGCCGGCGGCTGTGCCCTGGTTTCGCACCGCCAATTGATCGGTGGCCAACCCGCGACCGGCAAGCTCGACGATGAGGCTGCCGCCGGCAAAATTCGTCGTGTCCGAATCCGTGATCGTCGCCGACGCGTTGACGATGCGCGGAGCGGAACCGTTGGAGTAAGCCGCTGCTGGTCGTGGCAGTGTCAGTATCGGCGCACCGGCCGTGGTCGAACCGGTCACGGTTGCTTTCAGATTGAATCGGTACAGCGGTGTGTCGGGATCGTTGGTCGAGAATTGCAACTGGCCGAACTGGGCACCCACTTTGGACGAATCGACCTGCACGGTGAAACTGGCCGAACCACCTGCAGAGATACTTGCGGGAAACCCGCCGGAAAGCGTGAAGCCCGGCGGCAACACGAGATTGCTCGGCGTCAATGCAACGACGCCGTGGTTGCGAATCGTAAACAACTGGGTAGGACCAGTGCCCCCGGCAGCAACGGAACCCAGATCGATCGGCGTTGTTCTTCCATCTGGAAGCAAGCCGTTCGCCACGGTGGTAACGCGGACGGAAGCCGAACCCGGGCCGGCAACAATATTGAAGCTGGATCGCCGTTGTTCGATGCCGTTGACCAGCATCGCGACCTGCCACGTTCCCGGCGCGGATGCAAAGTTCGAAATGCTACGGTTCCAATACCACCACGAATACTTGTAGTCGGCACTGGGCAACAAGTCGTCGTTTGTGTAGACGGTGCCGTTGGGTCGGATCCATCGCCAGGTCAAAGTGTCAGTCGTTGTAGACCCATATACTTTCACCCAGGCATACACCGAACCCGATTGCGTCGTGCCGAAGTCCACATAGGGTGATACTCTCTCACCAATATCGGCAGTTGGAACGTAGTTGGTGACGCCCGAGTCCATGGTCGCTGCGGGTACATCGCCACCGTATGGCAATGGACTCAGCCAATAATGAGATGGGGAATAACCAACCTCCACCTCGCATCCACGGTATAGCGCTGTGTAATGCAAGTGTGTACCGGTGCTGCTCCCGGAACTGCCCATCAAACCGATGACCTGTCCTTGCTTGACCGCGTTGCCGACCTTCACGGTAATCGTGTCGGCTGCAAAGTGGTAGTAAAGCGTTTGCCAACCGTTGCCGTGAGTGAGCAATACATAATTGCCCTGATTGCTGTTAAACGATGTCTCACGGTCGAAACTCCCGTCGAACACCTGGGTAACCGTTCCATCCGCCGCGGCGAGGACGGGAAACCCACGATCTTGCCACTCGAATCCCCAAGGGCCGGCGTCGATGGCGTCGTGGCCGTCGTATTCGTAGTTGCCCCCGTTGTAATCCGCTTCCGCTCCGGTGAGCGGATTCACGTCGGCGTAGTTGCTAATCGCCCAATCACGGTTGGCGGTCAGCCCAATAGGTGTCAGAAACTTTTGTGGTAAGTCAGTCGGCGCTTGCGGCGTAAAGTTAATGGTTTTCGAATTGTCGGATTCATTCGTTTCAGAGACGGTGTTCGCTCCATCGACGGTGACCGTGACCGTGTGGGCACCCGGCGAGGCAAACCAACCCCAGCGAACCCAGTCGCCGCTGTTCGTTCCGGTGAACGTCGATGAGTCCAGTTGGACGCCATCAACTGAATAACGGACGATGTATTGATCCGACGCGGTTAGCCCGCTGCCCGTCCACGTGGCGCGAACGGCGATCATTTGGCCGATAATGGGATTCGGCATCGCGGCATAGGATGCTGTTTTGTCGCAAAGGAACGCCGTGCTCAATGTGAGGTTAGCGGGAATGCAACGATCTTCTAATCGTAACAATGTCGGACGACGAAATCGGCGTGTCATCGAGCGCATCTCTCACGGAAGCTACATCAAGCTGGTAATGATTCATGGTAAAGCGTGAAACGAAAGTGAACAAGGAGAAATGCAAAGAAAGTGAGAAAATGCAGGTGGGCGAGCCGGCCGGATTACGCCGCTGCTCGCTGAGTTGTGCCGAACAGCTTTCCTGAGGCGGGAGGCATGGTCACGCCGATGGCACCGTCCACGCGGCCGTCCCATTGGTGGCGGCGGACGCTGTCGAGGATGCGGGTGGCCAATGCCAATGCGGTGCGGCCGTCTTCGCCGGTGACTCTTGGGCTGCGGCCGGTTTTTGCTGATTGCACGAAGTCCTGCAACTCGCGCGTTAGTTGATCGGCGGGCGCATTGCAGGTCATGTGATCCATTTCCAGGTGCTGGCCGAAGACTTCGCTTTGCAATTGAGCACGCTTGGCCGGGTCGAGATCACGGGTGTCGATGCCGTGGCGACGCACGGTGTCCGATGGTTGCACCAGCGACAGCTTGCGGTGAACAAAATCCACACCGGCGTAACCCTCGGGTGCCCAGATGCGCAGGCGGCGTTTTGGAAGAGCGGCAATGCGGCTTGCAGTCAACGTGGCGACGCAGCCTGATTGGAACTTGAGCCGGGCGTTCACCATGTCTTCGTGGACGCCGAAGACGGCGACGCCCATGGCTTCAACATGCACGACAGGTGTGCCGTCCAGCGCATGTAACAAATCCAGATCGTGAATCATCAGATCGAACACCGCGCCGATGTCCATGGAGCGACCGGTGAACGGGCCATGACGCTCGCACTCGACAAACTTGGGACGGATCGGCCGCGACCGCAATTCCTCAAAAGCCGGGTTGAAGCGTTCGATGTGACCGACTTGCACGATGGCACCGCTGCGCTTGGCGCTTGCCAGCAGATCATCGGCTTGTTCAACGGTGGTGGTGATTGGCTTTTCGATCAGCAGATGAATGCCACGATCAAGAAAAGGCTTGGCGACGCTGTGATGGTGCGTGGTAGTCACGACGACACAAGCGGCATCCACGAGATCGAGCAGCGGGCCATGATGATTGAACGCCCGGCAATTGTGCCGCTCGGCGACGAGTTGCGCTTGCGCGGGATTCGCGTCGGCGACGCCGACCAATTCCACTTGCGGCATACTGGCGAGAATCCGGGTGTGGGCCTGCCCTAGATGTCCAACCCCAATCACTGCCATCTTCAATCGCATGGAGAATATCCTTGATGTCGAATATTCCCCTCCCTCGAAGGGAGGGGCAGGGGAGGGATTCATACCCTCAGGTGCATTGAGGTTGAGTTGGAACGGGAGGCTCTCAATCATCCCTCCCCTAACCCCTCACTTCGAGGGAGGGGAACCAACTCAACGGTCGATCATCCCACGTCACGCCGCGATTCGAAAAGGGTTCCGTGCGGGACGCACGGCCGATTGCAAATGGCGTTCGGTCAGGGTTCTGGCCAACTCGACGTTGAGCGGATGGCCGGAGCGATAGGCCACGATGTGGCCGCGAATATCCAGGCCGCATAGAGCC
>JANLTA010000998.1:0-2262 GCA_031362705.1 Gemmataceae bacterium
GGCGCGAAAGCGCTTGGTGAAGTCGTCGCGCTCCAGCAGTCGTTGCACGGTTGTCTTGCTGCACAGCGTCATCGTGTCGAGGAAGGTGTATTTGGAAAACCACTCGCCGTTGTAGCGCACTTCCGCCTTGTCCACGTCCACGATCTTGCGAATCTGCGCGAGGTAATCCTTGGCGTTGGCCTCAACTTTATCTGGTGTTAACCGAGTGCGGGTTTCATCTTTACCGCTCGGATCGCCGACGAGAGCGGTGTAGTTGCCAATAATCAGCACAGCCTGATGGCCCAGCTCCTGAAACACCCGCATCTTGCGAAGCGGCACCGTATGACCCAGATGCACATCAATTCCTGTTGGATCGATGCCGTATTTCACGCGCAGCGGCTTCCCGGTCTTGATGCTGCGCTCGAGCTTCTTGCGCAACTCAACTTCGGGAACGACGGCCTCGCAGCCGTGCATGATGCGATTCAATTGCTCAGTGAAGGGAACCATGACGACCCCTAGGCACCGTTGAGGACAGCGTTCTGGCGGTACTCGACCCGCGATCGCCGCCAGAACGGGAAGAACATCAAGCCGGTGGTGCTATCCTCCCGCCAGCCGTCGCCGGCCCGCGCCTCCACGGTCCACCGGTACGGGAACGATCCGCGATAATGAACGCGCAGCCGGCAACTGTCGCTTAGCCCGAAGGCGAAGCAGTTGACGGCCTCGTCTTCGGAACTGAAGTGTTCGTGCCACCCGCCGAACCCGACGACCCACTTGCCTGCGTCCTCAGTCAGGGACACCGCGAACCCATTGGCCGTCGGCGGCTCAACGGTGACGGTCCCGCCTGACATGCGGTATACCAAATCGGGGTGCCGCTGGAGACGTTTCGCGATCCTCTCCACCGCCCCCATCGCGACAATCTCCCTGTGGCCTTAGATCATTGTTACGAATACATCTGAAACCGGCCGGTCGCGGGGAATGCGGCGGGATAATGTTTGATAGTCGGCTCGCGCTGCCCGGCGGGCCAACTCACGGCCACTACATCAAACCGCGCGGCTCTTCCAAGTAATCGATGCTTCTGCAACCACGCGATGGCCAGGTCACTAAGCCGTTTTTGTTTCACGGCATCCACCGACTGCATTGGCCGCTCGACGTTGCCCTCGGTCGAACGCACTTCCACAAATGCAATGACCTCGCCGTCCAGGACGACGAGGTCGAGTTCACCCATGGGCAGCCGCACGTTGCGGCCCAGCACTTTACAGCCCAGTCGGCGAAGGAACTTCTCGGCAGCCCGTTCGGCACGTGTGCCGAACCAACGTCGCCACAAAGGCCAGCGGGTCAGCCCGCGTATGGTCACGGCTTATTTCGCGGCCGGCTTGTGTTTGCCGTTCGATTCCGGTTTCTCGATCCGCTCCCGCAATTTGACCGACTTGCCCACACGGTCACGCAGGTAGTACAGCTTGGCTCGCCGAGTCTTGCCGGATCGCTTCACTTCAATCTTCGCAATGCGCGGCGAGTTCACCGGGAACACCCGCTCCACCCCTTCGCCCTGCACAATGCGGCGAATCGTGATCATCTCGCGACCCTTCGGCCCTTTGCTGGCGATTAGGGTGCCGGAGAAAATCTGCACGCGCTCCTTCTGGCCTTCCAGGATGCGCTGATGAATATCGACCGTGTCGCCGACGGAGAACTTCGGCATCTCGGCTTTGAGCGTGCCGGCTTCAACCAGGGCGAGAAGTGCATTCTTCATGGCTCGTTATCCTTTCGCGGATGCCGTCGGCTCCGCTCTTCCGATTGTTCTTGTCGCCAGCGGGCGATGGCTCCGTGATCGCCGCTGAGCAGAATGTCCGGCACCGTCATGCCGCGGAAATCGCGCGGCCTCGTGTATTGCGGGTACTCGATTCGGCCGGGGTCGCTGTGCGATTCCTCGACCAGGCTTTGCTCGTCACCAAGCACGCCGGGCACGTATCGCACCACGGCATCGATCACCACCATCGCGGGGACTTCGCCGCCGTTGCAGATGAAGTCGCCGACCGAAATCTCGCGTGGCTTCAACCCAACTCGGACGCGCTCGTCGAAGCCTTCATATCGGCCGCATAGCAGAAGCAGCCGCTTCTTCACGGCCAAGTCCTGCACCACGGTTTGGGTCAACCGTTCGCCAGCCGGCGTGAGCAGAATCAACTCGCCAGCCTCGGCATCTTTCGTTTGCACCGCGTTAACCGCGTCGAACACAGGGCCGGGCATGATCACCATGCCGGGTCCGCCGCCAAACGGTCGATCATCGAC
>JANLTA010001010.1:0-5555 GCA_031362705.1 Gemmataceae bacterium
ACAGCCGCCGTATTGGCCGTAAGCAACGACGCCGTAACAGCCGTGCAGGCCGTACGCGCCACCGAGGACGCCACTCTCGTATGGTCGGCCATAGTTGGCCTGACTCCAGGCCGCTCCGCAGCCATCGCAAAACGCCGCCGCTTCCGGGCCGCTGGCCGACAATGCCGCCATGAGAACGATGCTGTACATGAACAATCTCCGATGCGCCGACGGCCTTGATGCGTTCGCCGATGCCGGGGCCAAGTGCCGCACGGCCGCGATAAACCGTCAGGGTTAGGCTAGATGGTAAAGCTTGATAAGCTGGCCGTCAAACAGACTTGAGTCCAATTTGCGCGCAACTGCATCGCGCCGTGATCTACTGAACTGGAAATAGGGCTTTGACAATCTTGCGGGTGGTAGTAACTATTCGGATCGATCAGAGTTCGCATGCCGAATCAAGCCGATTTCCGCCAGGCAACGCCATCGGTCGCGTTTGCACCGGCGTATTTCATGAGTCGGTCCCACGTTTCGGTACCTGCGGGCACCTGGCTTCCAGCACGATCCAGCGCATCTAGCACGTCTTTCGCACTCGCAAAACCACCAGCCGTCCAGCGTTCGAGAATATCGCGCACGGCGGTCGGCAGCGGTCGTGGCGGCTTTGCTAATTTCCGCTTGGGGCTCAGCGCCGCCCACTCTGTCGCAAGCCGGCCCAGCGCAACCAAATCATCGGTGACCGTCGCATCCGGTTTAGCGCCCGACAACCATATCGGCTCGCCAACGCCGGTCAACTTGACCAGGCCATCCGACGTCAACACGATGGATCGAGACGCGATCGCGCCATGAATCAAGTTCGCTTCATGTGCGGCTGCCAAACCCAGCAACGATTGACATGCGAGTCGGAACCACGCGCCGGGCACGGCCGCCAAACTTGGCCACTCGTGCGCGGGCAAACCAGTTAACCACTCTTGGAGCGCTGCCGGCCGGTCATTGATGTCCAGCACCTCAATCGTGGCGGCCACGTGAGGATGTTGCAGGTCTACTAGTGTCTTAAACCGTTCGCGGAACTCGTTGGCTTTGGTCGCATCAATCATCGCGGCTTCGGTGAGATGCCGTAACACGACCGGCCCGGCGAGGGTACCGGAGCGCGGATCGATGACTCGATACACGGACTCGAATGGCGTGACGTGTAACCGGTCGATGACGCCCAGTGGCCCGATGCTAAGGCCGTCCACGTTGCCGGCTTCAATCAATGCCATTTGATAGACGGTCAACTTACCGCTGGCGAGCAACGCTTGCCGAAGCGAACGACGTTGTCGTCGGGATTCCATGAACAGCGTGTTAAGCGTGCCATCGTCTACCAGGTCTAGTGCGCGTAACAGGTCGCCGAGTTTCTTGTCGCCCGGATCGAGGTCATTGGTCATCTTCAGAATGGCAGCATTGTCACTCGACGTTTGCTGTTTTGCACTCTTGGGAGACTCGTTGCTGAGACCGCTGGGGAGAATGTCCGGGCCATCGCCGGCCATGCGCATCGACGAGGTGCCGGCCAACTCCTTGAGCTTATAGCGAAACCAATCACGCATGTCGGTCGGCTGATACGCGGCCTCAATTGCTTGCTGGTTATTGGCCACTTCTTTCTGTTGTAGCTCGGCGGCCTGACGTGCCAGGTGTGCCCCGGCGGCGTCAATTTCGCGTGCAGCGGCCTCCGTGTCGCCGGGCTTGCGGGTGATGCGCACTTCATTTTGAACCGCGCCGGCCTTCATCTCCGAAATCTTGCCCTGCCAGTCAATCAACTGCTGGCGGAACGCAGTGACCGTGTGCCGATGGTCGTTGCGAGCCTTGGCCAATCCAGACTGTTGCTCGCGCAACCGCTCCGTCTCGGAGACAACCTGCGTTCGCAGCGATTCCAAATCCTCGTAGCTTTGCCGGGCGTAGTCATGCAACTCGGCAACATGATTTTTGAGTTGCTCTCGCGCCTGGCCAAGTCGGTCCAGTGCCGCCGATCCGCGTAGTTCCAGCTCGGGCAGCGCCTGTTGGACGGCCGCGGCCTGGGTTTGCACTTCCGTCTTAAATTGTTGCAATTCACCGCGCGTGCGCACGAGATTCTCCGCCGCGACACGATGTTCTTCGTCCCAGCGCGTCTTCATTTCGTGGCGCTGCTTGCGATCCATCGCCAGTGCCTTGCCCGCGTCCTTGATGCGGTCGGCGAGTCGCAGGCAGTTTTCCTCCCGTGCCTGCAATTCCTGGCCGATGGCTTGCAGTTGTGCGGTGCGTACATCCAAATCATGCCGTGTCAAATGAAGATCCGCGTCAACCTTCTGCCTATCCTTATCCAGCATCGCAACCCGCACGGCGATCTGTTTCGCCAGTTCATCGGTGGCTTGATGTTTGGCGGCCAACTCGTCGGCTCGCCGCAATAGTTGGGCCTGAAGCTCCTGCCGAGCAATTTCGCCTTCGTGCATGGCGATCTCACGGTCAGCCAGTGACTTTTGGTCGGCTTCAATGCGCTGCTGCAGCTCCAACAGCTGCGATGCCTTGGCCCGCAGCGTGCCCGCTTGTTCGACATGTTCGGCAGAGTGCGAATCAGCCTCCGCGAGTTTCTGTGCCAGCGTCGCCTGATCGGCCATCAGCTTGCGGCGGTCTGCTTCCATTTGCGCGAAGGACGACTCGAGTTGCTTCTGCTGCTGTTCGAGTTCTTGCCGTGCCTTGCGGTACGCGTCGTTGGCGGCATTCAACTGTGCGGTTTGTTGTTCGTGGGCTTGTTGTTTTTCAACAAACGCTTGCTCCAGTGTTTCCTGACGACCACGTTGATCGGCGATGGCCTGAGCTTCAACCCGCAGTTCTTCACGCAGCCGCTCAAGCTTGGCTTTCACGGCGACGAGGATCGCCTGCTGACCTTCGGTGGTCGCCGACCGCTCAGCCAACTGATTCGTGCTGGATTCAAGATCGGCTTTCAGTTGACGAACACGTTCTTCCTCTTCGCGCAACCGCTGCTCGGCGAGTGCAGCTTGACCGTGCTTGTCTTCCAGCGACCGCATGTCCAGAAGGATTTGTTGTGCTTGCTGTTCCAGCCCTGCGGTCTTGGCGACAACTTGTTTTTCGCGGTTCTCCAACGCTTCGCGGAACCGGTCGAGCCGTGCCAAATCCTCTCGATGAACTCGTATGGCCTCATCGACAGCTCCCCGGTCCACCGACCATCGCTGCTCGCGAGCTTTTATGTCGTTGGCCTGTGCGATGACTTGTTCGCGCAGTCCATGAATCTGCGTGGTGGCTACATCGACAGCCTGCTGGCGTTGGTCGAGCTGTTCCCGCTCGCGCTTGGCCGTTTCTTCTCGCAACGTCAACTCAGCGAAACGGCTATCCAGTTGTTGTTGCTTCAGGAACATGTCCCGGTCACGGGCGTCCTGTTGCATCTTCTGATTGACAAGTTCCTGAGCTTGCTTGCTCAGCTCGACGCGTGTGCGTTCCAGGCGCTCTTCATGCGTTCGCAGCAGGGCGTCTTGCCGTTCCGCGTCGGCCAATCGTTGTGTCACATTGGCCCGCGCCACTTCGAGTTCGGATTGCCCGAGTCGTGTGCGCTCCTGATCCTGGCGCAACTGAATTTCGAGAAGTTCCAACTGCCGGGCCTTGGTATCGATTAGCGGCAGCGATTGCTCGACGTGCTTTTCCCGGCTCGACAAGTCCTGTTCGCGGGCTTCCAAAGTGGCGCGCTGACGGTCCAGCCGGGCAAGGTCTTCGCGGTGAACGCGAATCTCCGCTTCCATTGCTGTACGGTCGGTAGTCTGTTGTCGTTCACGTTCATCAATGTCGCGTTGGCGTTGATCTAGCTCAACCTCGCGGGCGGTGTATTGGTGGCGGCCCGCTTCCTCAACCGTGCGGCGGCGTTCCCGGGCCGACTCCAATTCCGCTTCAAGTTGAGTTTCGCGCTCTGTCCACGTCATCCGCCGGGATTGCTCTTCGTCGTCTAGTGCCTGTTGCCGGCTGACGATTTCGCGCGATTGCTGCTTCAGTCGTTCAGTTTCCTGCTGCAACTGTCGCATGGCACCGGAATTATCCACCGGTCGTTCGGCAACTGCCACGCGGTCACCGATGGGAATGTTAAACGACCAAGGCTTGGCAGTGCTGGCTGCCGCCGCCGCAACAGGAATGGCCGCCATTGCCGGCACATGCACGCGAATCTCGGCGGTCCCGATGCCGATGGCGTCACCGTTCGTCAGCGGCGTGTGGTGAATGGTCTTGCCATTAACGGTGAGTTTGAGATTTGGAGCCAGGCGGCGTAAGCGGATGCCGTCTTCCGTGCGCGCAATGACGCCAAGGACCGGCGGCAAATCCGGCCCTGGAATGACGAGATCGCAGCCCGCGACGCTGCCGATCAGGTATTCGGCTGCGGTGACTTCGTGAAAACTCGGTCGGCTGCCCGGCAGCCGGACTTCGAGGCGAACGGGTGTGTCGGCGGTGGCCATGCCATCGATCCGGTGAGGTCGTTTCAGGCTTCCTTGCGCTGTCAACCGGCGTCGGTCGCGGCGTTTGTCCGCAATTGGAACGGATTCACGCAGTTTTGAAAAGCCCAATGCCAGCATCAGTTCACCCCCCTTGTCACCTCTTCCCCTAACTCCGGCTAGACTTCGACGACTCAAAGCCGGTCTTCAATCGCTTATCGGATCGCGGACATGCGTCCCTGGTCGCGCCGCGGCGATGGTTGGAGATTCAGCGCGCGATGTCACACGATCGCGCAAAGTTGGCGAAGTCCGAACGGGAGCGATTGAATGTTGGCTCGCATTCCAGCGAGCCGGGGTGACCTGTGTTTCAGGATCAATTCGCGATCATCCACGCGTGTTGACCTCGCATCATGCAAGGACACCTGGAGTGCCAGGAATGCGACGCGAAGTGTTGGTTCGCCCGCGGTGTTTCGCACACTCAGCTAGTGGAGACCGAAAGTACAACCAGAAGGGCTGCACGACGATTCCCACACCCAACACAGTCAGCTGAGCGACTTTGAATCCCCGCTTGATCGCAACGGCTCTCGCCGTTGCACGGGTCATCGCACGTTTGAGGGAGTGGTGGTAGACGGAGTAGTTCATGCGATCATGCCATCGAAGATGGTTATTTGACTCCCAGTTCGGATTCGCCAAGTCAGATGTTGGATCCGACGATGTCGCTGACTTCGCGGATGACGAACCAAGTCCGGACAAGGTTCTTCAACCGCTGGTCGTGTCGCAGTTTGGTATTCTTTGTGCTTCCTCTGTGCCCTTTGTGTCTTTGTGGTTGGTCTTAAGAACTCACCACAAAGACACAAAGGGCACAGAGGAAAACACAAAGAAGACGAATTCAATTCAAACACGACGATATCTCACGCCGTGTCAAAATTGAGACACCTCCCAATCCCCGGATCAACAGTCGGATCGACGCTTAGGCCAAGCTGGATCCAGAGCTTGTACCAGCGTCAATCCATCGGCTTCGGCAGCCGATATGTACAAGTATACACTACTTTTTCGACTTGTCAATAAAATTGATGCTGAAACGGCAGCGGCGGGGATGCTCGACGTGCGATGACCCGTGCAACGGCGAGAGCCGTTGCG
>JANLTA010001044.1:0-4225 GCA_031362705.1 Gemmataceae bacterium
AACGCATGAAATTCGGGTTGAATTTCGGCAAGGGACTGTGGGTATAAAGTTTTCAAAATTATTGTTAGCGACTCTTAACAGAAGCGTTGGCTTTTGTGCCCCCCCCCCAGCCGTGATAACGACTCCACCAATCCATTCACCGACGGTTGCATCCAGCTCAACAACAGTTGATGCGGGAAAAGGCCCAGGGCGATGGCCATGATCAGTAGCGGCACGGCGATAATGATTTCGCGGACGCTCATGTCCTGATAGTCCTTGTACTTGTCGTTGGTGCCGAGGTAGACACGCTGCACCGTCCACAAGACATAGGCGGCCGTAATGATGACGGCCCCCGCCGTGATCACGGCCAGCACCTTGTCGTAGTTCCAGCACGCCAGCACGACAAACGCTTCGCCGATGAATCCACACATGCCCGGCAAGCCCAGTGCGGCAAAGAAGATCAGGAAGCTGATGCCGCCGTACAGAGGCATCGGCTCCATCAAGCCGCGGAAGTTGTTCAGGTCGCGATGGTGGGCGCGGTCGTAAATGACACCGACGAGGAAGAACATCGCAGCCGAGGTCACGCCGTGGGCGATCATCTGGAACATCGCGCCGTTCATGCCCCATTCCCAGTACTGCGAATGCGAGCTCCAAACAGCAATGCCCAGGATCACATATCCCATGTGCGAGACGGAGCTGTATGCGACCAGCTTCTTGAAGTCAGTCTGGGCCATGGCCGCGAACGCGCCGTAGACGATGTTGATGACACCGAACACCGCGAGGCCATAGGCGAGATAGTGGGCGGCCCACGGACAGATTGGGTAGGCAATGCGAATGATGCCGTAGCCGCCGAGCTTAAGAAGCACTCCGGCCAGGATCATGCTGATTGGCGTCGGAGCTTCGACATGCGCATCGGGCAACCATGTGTGGAACGGAAACACCGGCACCTTGATCGCGAAGCCCACGAATAACAACAGGAACATCGTGATCTGAAAGCCCTTGGTGAAGAACGGCTGCTTCAGCCGCTCCTTCATGCCTTCCTTGTCCACCGAAGGCGCATCTTTGATGACTTGTTCTTCGTTGCCGCTCAAGATCTCCATCGCGGCCCGGCCGACTTTGCTCAGCGTCACCAGGTCAAACGTGTGGACCGGTGCATCTTTGGCGAACTTCTGCCACTGCTTCTCGGCGTCCCCGGCATTGAGACCCTGCCGTACACCCATTTCGACGGCCTTGGCCTTGGCCATTTCCGGGCGGACGAAGTCGCGCACATCGGTGAAGTAAAAGGCTAGTAGCGCGATGAGGATGAACACGCTACCGAGCAGCGTATACAGGAAAAACTTGATGGCGGCATACTCACGCCGCGGCCCGCCCCACACACCAATGAGGAAGTACATCGGCAACAGCATCACTTCCCAGAAGATGTAAAAGAGGAAGAAGTCCAACGCCAGGAAGCAGCCCAACATGCCCGTTTCGAGAATCAAGAAGAGCATGCAATAGCCCTTTACGTGCTTCTCGATGCCCCAACTGGCCAACATCGACAAAAAGCTAATCACGGTGGTCAACAGCACGAGCGGCAGCGAAATGCCGTCCATGCCAAGGAAGTATTCAATGTTGAAACGTGGAATCCACTTGGAACGCGACACAAAGTCGCCGGACGGTTGCGGCATCATGCCTTTGCCGCGCTGTTCGGGTGTCGTGTGAACTTCGCCGCCGGCATCGGCAGCGTCAACACGGGCTTCAAGCAACGCCGATTTGCTATGCAGCGGCATCACGCCGGGCTGGGACGGGCTGCCTTCCAGCATCGTGTAGTAGCCAACGAAGACGATCAAGCTGACCGACAAAGTCACGGCCGTGCCGATCAACGTCACCCAGCGCAACATTTCCTTTGACGACGAGGGGATAAACACCAACAACAGCGCAAACAACGCCGGCAAAAACGTCACCGCGGTCATTTGCCATAAGTCGGTTTCAAGCATGATCGCTATCCTCAACTCCCCTCATTGTCATGAGTGGACTTTATTTTGCCGCCGCCAGGCTCACGAAGTATGTCGCCAATCCAAACAAACCAACCGCGCCCATCACCAGATACAGCACGTAGCCGCGCAGATGCCCGGTTTGCACGTGCCGCAGCGAGTTGCCCACGTAGCGGATGGAGTTGCCGGTGACATTGACCAGGCCATCGACGACTTTGCTATCCACCTTGCCGCCGAAGCGCGAAAGGCTGATGGTCTTTTTCGCGGTGTTGTCGATGAAGCAATCGATGGCATTGGTGTCAAACTTCCTGCACCAGCCGGCGACGGCCAGCGCGGGCCGGCAGAACATCGCGGAATACAACTCGTCGAAGTACCATTTGTTTTCAAACAGCCGGTAGACGCGCGGGAATTGGGCCACCGCTTCCGCAGGGTCGAGCTTCCTGGTCAGGTATGTCACTACGGCAAAGACTGCGCCGATGCCGGCGGCCAGGAGTGCCAGTGCCCCTGCTATGGAATGCACAGGCAACACATGATGTGCAGCTTCGTGCAAAGCGTGAGCTTCGGCATGGGCAGCTGCCGGTTCCGATGCGCCGAGGACGTGGGCAAGAAAACTTGCCTCGGCGTCCCACAGCGGCCAGCCCCACGCGACGAACACGCTGAAACATGCGAGGATCACAAGCGGCACGGTCATCGTTCGCGGCGATTCGTGGGCATGATCGTGAACGTGGTGATCTTTTGGTTTGCCGGTGAAGGTCAGGAACCACATTCGGAACATGTAAAAGCAAGTAATCCCGGCCGTCACTAACGGTGCGAGCAACAACAGAAAGTGACCGGGGTTCATGGTCACGAAGGCCAACGACTCGGCAAGGATTGCGTCTTTCGAGTACCAGCCGCTGAACATCGGCGTGCCGGCAATGGCCAAGCAGCCGACCAGCATGGTCGCAGCCGTGATCGGCATTTTCTTGCGAAGGCCGCCCATCTTGCGCATGTCCTGCTCGTGATGGCAGCCGTGAATGACGCTGCCGGAGCAGAGGAAGAGCAGTGCTTTGAAAAAGGCGTGGGTGAGCAAATGCAACAAGCCGGCGATCCAGCCACCAATGCCCAGCGCGAGAATCATGTAGCCAAGTTGGCTGACCGTGGAATACGCCAGCACCTTCTTGATATCGTGGACCACCATTGCAATAGTGGCCGCCGTGAACAGCGTGATGGCACCGGTATAAGCTATTGCGAGCCGGGCTTCGGGAGTAAATAACGGAAACGCCCGGCCGGTGAGATACACGCCGGCGGCGACCATCGTGGCCGAGTGAACCAGCGCTGAGACGGGTGTCGGGCCTTCCATCGCATCCGGCAACCACACTTGCAACGGGAACTGCGCCGACTTGCCGACACAACCGAGGAAGATGCCCAGGCCAGCAAGCGTCAGCAACCAGTACGGCATGACACCATAATCATCGAGTTCCGCTTTGGGAGTGCCCGAGATTTCCTGATCCAGCGGGTGACTGCGTTTGGGATCTGGCGCGCCGAGGCCATGCCAATGTTTGGCGTGCAGCGGGAACAACGCGACCGATGAGCCAACACCATCCGGCGTCCATTTGTACGAGCGCTCGCCGTCTTTGAATTCGGTCTCGTCTAGCCGAACAATTTGGCCGGCCAACGCCAGTTTGCCATCGGAATCGGCATTCGGACAGCGGACGCGGCTGAACACTTCCTGGATGTTCAATGTGCCGACACTCGACCACAGGATCATTAGGCCGACGATGAAGCCGACGTCGCCGACGCGGTTGGTGATGAACGCCTTGTTGGCGGCCGTGCTGGCCGAGTGACGCTCGTAATAGAAGCCAATCAAGCCGAATGAGCAAGCGCCTACCAGTTCCCAACTCACAAAAACCTGAAAGAAGTTATCGGCAATCACAAGATTCAACATCGAAAAGCAGAACAGCGAGAACCACATGAAGAAGTTCTGGTACCGGCCGCGGCGCGTCACGTGGGCCTGATGGTCGTCCACCATTTTCTGCGTTTCATCGCCCATATAGCCGAGCGCGAAGATGTGAATCAGGGTGGCGATGAACGTCACCATCGCAAACATCACCGCGCCGAGGTGGTCGATGCGATAGCCCAACTCCATCTTCATTCCGGGCCGATGGTCGCTCTGCATTCGACCCACGGTGGCAAATGTCACACGCCCGGCCCAGGCGGCATCGACATGGTCATCGGCCGCGTGATCGTGTTTTGGCTCTTCTTGTTCATGTCCATGATGCGCGTCGGCCGCGGCA
>JANLTA010000015.1:0-1925 GCA_031362705.1 Gemmataceae bacterium
TCCAGCACTTTGATCCGTTCGATCAGTGCGGCACGGGCATTCGGCCCCTGCGAACAGCCCCACGACGCCAGCAGGCCCACGATCCCGACAAAACCGACGACGACAGCACGCTTCATGGTGTTTGAGCTCCCGGTGAATAGCGGCGAGGCAATGCGCGATCCGCGACGAATCGAGTGACACGCGATTGCCGTTTTTACAATCGGTCACCGGCCGCCGCCGACTTAATGTGGCTTACCTGTTCGGCAACCTCAACGCAGTCACGCTGTATCAGCGATTCGAGTTGTCGAACAAGTCCCGACCATGCGTCGGGCGCGGATTGTGCCGGCGCGAAGCGTTGATCTTGCAACGACCGTAACACTTCACGCCATTCATCACCGATTTGACCGTTGAGTTCAACCGGCGTCAACATCCGTGCTGGCACCAAATGTCGTCGTTCCAGGTAACGACGAACGAGTTTCTCACAATGTGTCAGTGCGGCCGTGGTTGGCATGGCCGGCAGCTTTTTCAAATCATTGATGGCTTCCACATCGGGTGGTAACAATGGTCGCGGTCGGCGAAACCACCACCACAATGTCGCCACGGACGCAATCGAAACAATCGCGATGGTCCAAGGCAGCCATGCGATTGGTTCCGGCGGTGGCGCCGGTTCGGGGCCGGTGACGCCACGCAGTTGGCCCAAGAGTTCGTCGACGCTTTGCATCATCGCCGGCGCTCCCGAGCGCGAAAGAAGCGAATGAGTGCCTCGAGGTGCCCGCCGCTCGTGGACACTTCCAGGATGTCCACGCCGGCCGAACGCAGTCGCGCCAATGTCCCATCACGTCGAGCTCGTGCAGCCGTGGAATAGGCTTGTCGCACTGTCGCACTGGACGTGTTGATGACTAGAACTTGTCCGGATTCAGAATCCGCCAGCCGCACCCGGCCCATTGCGGGCAACGCCATCTCGACCGGATCGGTCACGCACACCGCCACCACATCATGCTTGCGAGCCGCCACTCGCAAGGCGCGATCCCAGCCGGTCGCGCGAAAGTCGCTGATGAGGAATACGACGCCGCGGCGAGCCTGCCGCAAGGGCGCAAGTGCGGCTTCCATGAGTGTGCCGCGTGCTTGTGGTGAGAACGCGAACAGTTCGCGGACAATGCGATGAGCATGACGGTCACCCTTGCGTGGCGTCAATCGCAACTCGATCTGGTCGGTGAATAGCGTCAGACCGACACGATCACACCGGGCCGCCGCCGCGAATGCCAGGAGGGCCGCGACCTCGGCCGCGACGGCACGTTTGGTTTGACTTTGGCTACCGAAGTGTAGCGATCCGCTGATATCGAGACATAAATACACGATGCGCTCGCGCTCTTCGACGAAGCGCTTGACATGCGGCACGCCAGTGCGGGCTGTAACGTTCCAATCGAGCCGCCGGACGTCGTCGCCGGGTTGGTACGGCCGCACGTCGGCAAAGGTCAGGCCCGCGCCGCGCACGGCCGCTTCATAATGCCCGGCCAACCGCTCGCGCGCCGCCCGCCGGGTCTTCAACATCAGCCGTCGCAATTGACGGAGCAGCGGCTCAGGTAGCATGTAGTCCTCAGGATGATCATAGCGGACGTGCCGGAATCGATCCGTGCCGCTCTATTCCCCACCCTCGCAGGGATGGGTTGGTTGCAAATTCGGTTGTCAAAGAACACTCTCACTGGCGATAAACCACCAGCCCATCGATGCCCGATCCCCGGCACGCGATCCTCGATCCTTAATCCTCGTTCCTCGATCCTCGACATTAAACTCCCTCGCCCCCGATAGCCGCCCGCGCGCACTCCCACGCGCTGGAAAGGGGATGCCGCGGGCACTTGGGGTAATGTGGTCACGCTCGCTACGACCGCAGCGGCCGACCTGGTTGCCACACTCGAGGTGGGCGCGTGTGGCGCTTTGTTATTTGA
>JANLTA010000028.1:0-2013 GCA_031362705.1 Gemmataceae bacterium
ATTTTCGCTGCCGTTGCCCGATATGTGGTTGGTCACGCCCAATGAGGCCGTGTTGAAGCGCGCCATTGATCGTCACCTGGATCGCAAGGACGGAAAACAGGTTGCCGCGACGGGGTGGAATGGCGATAGCGTTGCGTTACACGCTAAGCCGCAAGCGGCTCAGTATCTGCGGGAGTGGTGGGGCCGCTCGATGTTGTCGTCATTGCAGTCGGCCGCCTGGGCAAATCTGCCGATTCTCAATGAATGGGATACTCTGATCGCCAAAGGTGATCCGGTTGCATTCCACGAAAAGTGGTGGGGCGAACGCCTGCTCTGCCCGACGGGCGGCCGCTACGTCTGGAACGAAGCCGACGGCACCATGGAATCCGAAGCCCTCGGCCACCCCGGCCGCCCCAAAGGAACCGCCGGGATGTTGCCCGCCCTACTCAACTCCATTCGAGCCGCGAAATTCGGAATCACATTTGAACTTGAGGGTCTACGTGCGCGGGTGGATGTGCAACGAGAATAGTACGAACAAAGCGTGCTACTGCTCCAGTCCAATCGCCGTCACGCCTGCACCGGCGGCGGGCTGCAAGGATCGACCTTTAGTGCGCAACTGTTCGGCTTGTCCGAAGAGTGCGTCGGTACGTGGCTGCATTCGCGGCGATAGGCGATAGATGTTGGGGCGGCGCACGTCCTCGATATTCCCGGGGTAGAGGTTCTCAGCCAGGAAATCGATTGGAACATACTCGTACCACGGCGGACGGAATTTCTCTTCCACCTGCAAGGTCTCGTAGCCGTCTTTGATCAACGTGAACTGGTATTTGCCATAGTAAAGAAAGTGGCCATCGACAGGTGTGGCTCCAATCGGCTGCCCATTCATCAGCACCAATGCTCCGGGCGGATCTGACTCAATAACGAAGCGGCGCTCGACACATCCTGCGAGGAGTGTAATTGCCAGCAATCCGGTAGCCATGCCACGGCGCATGCGTTGGCCTCTTGCGAGAATCAACGTGGGGCCATACCCGTCGACAGAGAGACCGTCAACGGCTGTTTGCTCGCATTGTTCCACGAACCGGGATGCGATACACTATTGAGAGCCTATCTTGCCCGCTGGAATCACGCTCTTCATACAAGGGACTTCATCATGCCGTCGCTAGCGAGCCGCCGTTTCATCCCGCGGGTTAGCCATTTAGAGGAGCGTCTGGCACCGGCGACGCTACCCACGGGGTTTGTCGAAACCGGCATCAACACGGTCGCGAATCCATTCAGCAGCGCGACCGCGATGGAATTCGCCCCGGATGGCAAGCTCTTTGTTCTGGAACAGGCCGGCACGATCGAAGTCTATTCGGGAAGCGGCACCTCGTGGACTCGATTGCAAACAAACTTCCTGACCAATGTGCCAATTTCAGTGGATTCATTCTTTGAACGTGGCATGTTGGGCATCACCTTCGATCCCAGCTATGCGAGCAATCGATTTGTATACCTGTATTACACAACCACTGTTGCGCCGGTTCACAATCGCGTCATTCGTGTCACGGCGAATGCCACCGGCGACTTGGCGTTGGCTGGCAGCTTGACGCCGATCGTCGATCTGGACAATCTTTCCGCCGGCAATCACAACGGCGGAGCGATCCACTTCGGCCCGGACGGCAAATTGTATGTGGCCGTCGGTGAAAACGCTGTGCCGGCGAATGCGCAGTCTATTACCACCCGGCACGGCAAGATGTTGCGCTACAATTCGGACGGCACCATACCGGCCGGCAATCCCACGAGTATTCCAGGCATCGCCGGCACGATCGCAGGCGCGAACCAAGCAATTTGGGCGGCGGGGCTTCGCAATCCCTATACCTTTACGTTCCATCCGACGACCGGGCAGATGTACATCAACGACGTCGGGCAAAACACCTGGGAAGAAATCAACATCGGTGCGGTCGGTGCCAACTACGGATGGAGTTCCACCGAGGGCCGATTCACCCAGGCATCATTCCCGAATTTCACGAACCCGATCGTTGCCTACGCTCATAGCGGTGG
>JANLTA010000101.1:0-2833 GCA_031362705.1 Gemmataceae bacterium
GTGGCCGCGGCCATGCACGGACGGCGTTTCTGGGGGTGCGAATGGAACGCCGAGCTTTCTGTTGCAGCGTGAAGGTGGAGAAGGAGATCGACCAGCGCAGATGCCCAATCCTGTAAAAGACGAATTTTTGAAAGGGCTGCGGTCTCGGGTCGGCGGGCTGACAAAACTGCCGAATAGTAACTCGCTCTACGACGTGGGAAACGGCGTCGCGCGCATCTACATACGCTACTCAAAACTTCATCCGCGCGGCACTGCGTTCTACGGACTAAGAAGGGAAGACCTAAACCAACTTGAGGGACAACCCGCCTTCATCGTCTTCCTATGGGATCAGCAGATCGAGCCGCTGCTTCTCCCGTTTAGTGCTTACGAGGAACTTTTTCGGTCAGTCAGTCCTGCGGCTGACGGCCAATACAAGGCGCAGATTTACGTCGAAGCCGATAGCCTTGAACTTTACGTCGCACGTTTGGGGCGCTTTAATCTTGAGGGATTTAGTGGCTGGCAACAGCTCAATCACCTAATCACACACGAACCGACTGCGCTCTTTCCGGAGCTTTCTCACTGGCAGGTTCAATCAATCGTCTCGGCGATAGGCGCCGCGAAAGGCTACGACATTTGGGTTCCGCAAAACGACCGAGGCAGACTCGAATCCGCGTTGGCTGGCGACATCCACTGTCGCGAAGAGTTGCCTGCTCCGTTGGCCGAGGTGAACGACATCCTCGAAGAGATTGACGTCGTTTGGCTTCAACGAGGATCGAATGAACTTCGCGGAATGTTCGAGGTCGAGCACACCACGGCGATCTACTCCGCATTGCTGCGCTTCAATGATGTCCATCTGTGCTCCCGGCAGAGCAGCCAAACTTACCGTGTTATCGCGAACGGAGCGCGACGCGCGCAGTTTGTTCGCCAACTAAACCGACCAACCTTTCGGGCAAGCGGTCTCAACGAAATATGCACGTTTCTCGAATACAGAAATGTTTACGGATGGTTCCAGCGGGTTTGCGGTCGCAGTGCCATTCCACTTTCGCAATGAGCGCAACTCGACCAAACGCGGCAGAAGTCCGCCGAGAGCGGAAAGCATTTTGTGGAGTATGCTGAAGATTGATTACCGCGAGTGCGACGGACGCGCGGTGCTCTCTTGGTCGAAAGACGAAGGCATCTCGTCATGGATCGAAATCATTCGTCGTCTTGTCTTCGATCGCGCGGACGACGCGGTTCAAGAAAACGGCCATCACCTTTCGCTTCCTTGGTGGAGCTTCACCTCGCTTCGCGGCCAGTTCCTCGAAGTTTTCAAGACCTACGGCGTGTTACTCGGGAGCGGTTTGGATGTCACGGCTTCTGCCGCCGATTTGCTGCGGCAATCGAAGCGAGCGGCAGATGGATATAACCTCGCGACAAGCGCACTCGCGGTCGCGGATTCGGACCTGCGCAGCAGATTGACGGAACTTGGCTTTCGCAGGAACCTCTCCCCCGAACAGGCTCGCAATGTCTGCAAAATAGCGGCGTTGCCATCGGCGGCGACATTCTCTGTGCCTGGAGCGGGCAAAACCACCGAGGCTTTGGCCTACTTTTTCTACAAGGCGAAGACTGATGAGCGTCTATTGGTCGTCGCGCCAAAGTATGCGTTCGGGACATGGGATGAGCAGATTCAGGATTGTATGCCGCACTTGAATGCCGCGTTCATCCGGCTGCGTGGTGGTAAGGAGAAGATCACAAAGCTACTGGATGAAGATCCACGCTTCATGTTGATCACCTACCAGCAGCTCGCCCGCGTTCCGGATATTATCGCGGCTCATTGCGCACGCTACAGTCTCTATATCTTCCTCGACGAAAGCCACCGCATCAAAAGCGGTGTAGGCAAGCAGACGGCCCGCGCAGCGCTCGGGCTGTCTCACTTGCCCGTAGGTAAGCTCATCATGTCGGGAACGCCGATGCCGCAGGCAATAGACGATTTAATTCCGCAGTTTGCTTTCCTTTATCCAGAGATACTGGCGACGGCTAACAACGTGGTGGAGCTCATCCGCCCTGTCTATGTGCGAACGAACAAGAAGGAGCTTGGACTTCCGCCAGTGACACGCGTGTTGGCGCAGTTGCCGCTCGCGCCGATGCAGCACGAGCTTTACAACCTCATGAAGTTTGAGGTTGCCCGCGAAGCCGCGACTGCTTTGAGCATCCGCAACAAGCAGGTTTTCCGCTCGCTGGGAAGGTCGGTGGCACGCTTGCTTCAATTCGTCTCCAACCCAGCACTGTTGTCCGCCGAGATTGGTTTCGCTCATCCCGACCTGCTTTCGGCGGTTTTGGCTGAGGGTGAAGGGCCAAAGCTGAAGTATGTCTTGAAAAAGGCGAGGCAACTTGCCCGCGGTGGCGAGAAGGTGCTGATTTGGTCATCCTTCGTTCGCAACGTCGAATACATCGCAGAGCGCCTCCTCGATTTCGGGGCGGTCTATATTCACGGAGGCGTCGATGCTGGTAACGAGGACGACGACGAAACACGCGAAGGGAAGATCAAGCTCTTTCACGACGATCCAAACGTCCTTGTGATGGTCGCTAACCCTGCGGCTGCAAGCGAGGGCGTGAGCCTGCACCGCGTGTGCCACCATGCGCTCTATCTTGATCGCACCTTCAATGCGGCCCACTACTTGCAATCGGAAGACCGTATCCACCGGTTCGGCTTGCCGAAGGACCAGAAAACTACCATCGAGATTGTCGAGTGCATTAACAGCGTCGATGAAACTGTGCGGGAGCGGCTTGGATACAAGATTGGAATGATGGCTGAGGCGTTAGAGGACTCATCGCTTCGACCGGATCCCATTGCCTTGGATCCAACGGACATCGA
>JANLTA010000113.1:0-2082 GCA_031362705.1 Gemmataceae bacterium
CGGCTGCGGTTTGGCGGGTCGATATGATGGCCTTGGCCTTTTTGCGAAACTAACGGCGTCTGCGGTCGAATGGGCATCAGATGGATATGCGTTCGACGAGGTTGCGGGTGACGCGCTGTGGCCGGCGATCATACAGCCGAGTCGTGCGCGGATCGGAATGTCCCGCGAGATACTGAACATCGGTCAACGACACACCCTGGGTGAGTAAGTTCGTCACCGTCGCGACCCGGAATGAATGTGGCGAGATTCGTTCGGACAGGCCGGCGGCCTTCAGCCGCCGTTTGACCATCCGGCAAATGTCAACGCCCGACATCGGTAAGCCGGTGATTTTGTCTCTTCGTCTACGGGCCGTCTGAAACATGGGCACGTTGGCTGACGCTTCATCCAATTCTGCCAGCTTCATGTAGTTGAGCAATAACTTTTGCAGATCGTGGCGAACGGGGATTTCACGTACCTTGCCGCCTTTTTCCTCGAATCGCAACGAATACTGAGTCCCGTCGTTGAGTAAGTGCCCTAGCTTTAGCTTGGCAACCGCTCCGGCGCGCGCCGCCGTAAAGATCAGCGTGGCGATGAGAGCGAGATCGCGACGGCCGATCAATGTGTCTGTCTTGATCGACTCCATCAATGCACGAGCGTGTTCGGAGGTAATCTCCGGGGTACGGCCCTCGATCACTTGATAGCGTTGGCCACGAACGCTGGCCGCCGGATTGAGAACGACCAGGTGCCGGTTCACTAGCACGTCGAAGAACCGCCGCAACGCGGTCAAATGGAGCTTCTTGGTCGGTGGACTCAAATCCAATTGATCGATATACGCGCCGACATCACCGGGCGTCACGTCCGGCAATGTGGTGTTTTTTGATGCGAGCCAATTGAGAAACCGTGTGATCGCTTGCAAATACGCCTTTCGGGTATGTGGATTGCGAAGCTGACCGGAGAAGAACTCGCCCCACGCGAAGGCGCCTGCCGGTCCAAGCGTGCCGACCAGTGCTGGCAAGTTGCCGAGGGGCATCGGCTGAAGAGAGCGTACTTGAGTAGAGGGAAGGTCCATCGGCCATCGCGAGTTGGTTCGTGACGACAATGCCACGAATCGCGGCCCCGGTCAAATGGCGACATGCCGAATCCAAGCTCCAACCCCGCAAAATGCGGTCATTGACAAGTCTATCACCGACGGATAGGCAATGTGTGCCGGCAAACGAGGGCGCTTCATGCTCTACCAACGTTCACTTGAGATCGAAAAGCGGTTGGGCTTAGCCCTGCAACTTATCCGCGACGGCCGATATTCGACGCCAAAGCTCGCCCAGAGGCTGGAGGTGTCAATTCCGACCGTGTCCCGCATTGTCCTGGCACTGCGGCAACGGGGGCACGCCATTGAAGCTGAGAAAAACGAAAAGGGTTGGAGGTATCTTCTTCGACCGAATCGTGCCCAGGAACGAACGAACCGCAGAGTAGCGACGATCAAGAAGGCATCGATATGAAACGCGGTCTGTCGTTGCCGGCTGAGTTTCCAAAGCTGTTGGCGGAGGTCAAAGCCCGCATCCAGCGGGCGCAGACGCGCGCGATATTGGCGGTCAACGCCGAGTTGGTCCGATTGTACTGGGACATCGGTCAGTTGATCGGTCGGCAACAGCAGCAGGAGGGTTGGGGAGCCTCAGTCATTCCCCGTTTGGCCCGTGAACTGCAAAACGAGCTACCAGCAGTAAAAGGATTTTCCGAGCGAAACATCAAACTTATGGTTCAGTTTGCCCACGAATACCCCGAGGCCTTTGCATCGGCACCCGTAATTGGGCAATCACCGGTTGCCCAATTGCCAGCCATCTCAAAAGGGCAACCACCAGTTGCACAAATCCCTTGGGCTCACAACGTGTTGCTCATGCAGCGCGTCAAAGCCAAGGGCGACCGCCTCTGGTACATGCAGCAGACGTTGGCAAACGGCTGGAGCCGCAACGTGCTGAAGAGCATGGTCGATTCCGATGCCCACCGCCGGCAGGGCAAAGCGGTTACCAACTTTGAGCGACAACTACCGGCACCGCAGTCCGACCTTGCCCAGGAAACGCTGAAAGACCCGTATATCTTCGACTTCCT
>JANLTA010000122.1:0-1668 GCA_031362705.1 Gemmataceae bacterium
CGTGAAGTCATCATCACCGCCGACCTGCCGCGTTCGCCGACCGGCAAAGTGCTCAAGCGCGTGTTGGCGGAGCAGTTGACAACGTAGCACGGGCGTCTCGCCTCAAGTTTACGCACATCGTCTTCGCCGATCCACCTCGATCGCTTGTACCATCGGTTGCAGTTGCATCCAGCCGCGCCACAACACCAGCCATCCGGGACGCTTGTCGGACTTGCGGCCCAGGTGACCGCCCAGTTTGGCCAAAGCCATGCAGAACTCGTGGGTGGTCAGCGGCTTGACCTGCTTGAACAACATTAACGACAGCACTTCCACATAAATCGGATCGATCACTTCTGATGCCGGCTGGTCCTTGGCACGCTCGTCGCGGCTCAGGTCGCGCAGGCGCACCAGTTGCGTGGCCACCACCGACAGCAGCGCCAGGCTCACCTCCAACGCCTTGCGCGTCGTGAACTGCACCAACTCGACGCCGCATCCGGTTTTCATCGCCTTGTGGAACTCCTCGATGATCGGCCGGCAGCGATACCACTCCACACGCAGCCACGCATCCTCGACACCATGCACCGGCACGTTGCTCAGCAGAATCCATTCCAGCGGCGTTACTCCCTTGGGCGCATCCACTTCACGCACCTGCACCACACAACTCGCCAGCGGCTGGTTCGTGTGCTCGCCACGCCGCTGGCGCGGAGCCGGAAGGATCACCCTGGCAAAGCCGATCTCGATGCGCGCGACGCGCGCGGGCTGGCCATGGTTCTCCGACACCCCGATCGTCCGCTCGCCCACGGGTTTCAACTGACGCGCGTAATCGTGCAGACGATATTTCGTTCCATCTTCGGCGACGATCTTCCGGTTCGATTTGCTGCGAATCACGTACTTTTCGCCGCGATTCTCCCAGAATTCGATGTTCTCAAAGGCATCAGCGCCACGATCGCACACATGCACCCGCAACTGCCCTGGCGCCGCCGTCCCGGTCGCCACGGGGACGTCTTCCAATGCGCGCTTCCACAGCCGACTCTCACGCTCCGGAGCATCACGCTTCTGCCGCATCGTCTCGGTCTTGCTCACCCGCCGGCGTTTGTGCGTCACCTGGTTGGCCAGCCCCAACACCATGCGCTTGTCATAGTCCACCGCCAACACGTTGTGACACAGCAGTCCTCGGCAACTGCCGTTGCCGATCGGACCCAGATCCTCGACCGATTCCAGGCCCGAAAAGTCCGCCTCGGTCGTGTCCGAGATCAACAGCACCACACCCACAACCGCGTCCATTCTCCGCTCCGTTTTTTCGCGATGACATTCCAGCATCTTCGCGTGCGTCACTTTCCGATTGTTCGCCAGCCGATAAAAACCGAGCAACTCATTGCCCCTGAGCTTGGCCGGCAGCGTCCCGCCAGGATGCCGCATCACGGCCTCGGCGGTAATCACCGCTCGTTGAGTCAATCGTTCATCACCCAATCGGCACCCCCCAAACTGATCGCGGGCAAAATCCGTCCATGTACGAGCGTCTGCGGCTTCCATGCCGTCTCCTTTGTCACAACTTCAATCCTGAACGCCTCTTGCCGTCGCAAAAATAGTACCAAAGATGTGTATGAACTTGAGGCTGACGCCCCAGGCTACTATCTGTCGCCGCTTCGCGGCTAAAATCTTAAAAGAGCATTCGCTTTGTGCGCCGCC
>JANLTA010000236.1:0-8876 GCA_031362705.1 Gemmataceae bacterium
GAGGCCCGTTTCCAGTTCCACAAACACGCCGAAGTTGGTGACCTTCGTCACCTTGCCCTTCTTGACGTCGCCGGGGTGGTAGCGGCCGGGGATGTCGCCTTCCCACGGATCGCTGGCCATTTGCTTGAGACCCAGCGCGACTCGCTTGCGTTCCTGATCGACATTCAGCACCACGCATTCAACTCGCTGGCCCTTCTGCACGACCTCACTCGGATGGCTGACTTTGCGTACCCAGCTCATGTCGCTGACGTGTAGCAAGCCATCAATGCCTTCTTCAATCTCAATGAAGGCACCGTAGTTGGTCAGGTTGCGGACGATGCCGCCCACCTTCATGCCCGGCGGATAGCGGCCGGCCACCTGGTCCCACGGGTTCGGTTGCACCTGCTTGATGCCCAGCGAAATCTCCTGCTTGTCGCGGTTGATATTGAGCACCTGCACATCGATGGTCTCGCCGATCTGCACCATTTCCGAAGGGTGGTTGATCCGCTTGGTCCAACTCATTTCGGAGATGTGGACCAACCCTTCGATGCCCGGCTCCATCTTCACGAAGGCACCATAGCTCATGATGTTGACGACTTCGCCAGTGTGCTTGCTGTTGACCGGGTACTTGCTTTCGACGTCCTGCCACGGCGAGGCCGACTTCTGCTTCAACCCCAGCGCGATTTTTTCCTTGTCGCGGTCGACACTGATGATGAAGACTTCCAGTTCCTGGTCGATCTTCACCATTTCGTGCGGATTGGTGACGCGGCCCCAAGACATATCGGTGATATGCAGCAGGCCATCGATGCCGCCCAAATCCACAAACGCGCCGAAGTCGGCAATGTTCTTGACCACGCCCTTGCGGGTCTGGCCGGGTTGAATGTCGCCCAACAGCTTGGTCTTCATCTCTGTGCGCAGGTCTTCGATCAACTTACGGCGGCTGACGACAATGTTGCGGCGGGCTTCGTCAATCTTCAGAATCTTGCACTCGATCTCGCGGCCGATGAAGTCGCCGATATCGGGTGGCCGGCGAATATCCACTTGGCTGGCCGGAAGAAACACGTTGACGCCGATGTTGACGAGCAGGCCGCCCTTGATCTTGCGGCCGACGATGCCTTTGACAACGTCGCCTTCCTTGTGCTTGGCGAGGATCGCCTCCCATTCCTTCTGTCGCTTGGCTTTGCGATAGGAAAGGTTGACTGTGCCCTGTTCGTTTTCGACGGTTTCGAGCAGCACTTCGATTTCATCGCCGACCTTCGGCAAACTGATTTCGCCGGTGGCCTCGTCGCGGAACTCTTCGGTACGAATGTGGCCTTCGGATTTGTAACCGACATCGACCAGCACTTCATCGCCGACGTGGGCGAGCACCCGGCCGCGGACGATCTTGTTGGCTTCGAAATTCTGTTCTTCAGCGGGCAGCCAATCGTGCCCGGGCATATCCTGAAAGACTTCGTCGATGTCGTGGTCGGCCACGTCCAACTGACGGATGAGATTGCGGTTAACCATAGTATTTGGGGTTTTCAACCCGTACAGCGACGGGAGTAGAGACTCCTATCCCACGTTGCCGACCGTCTGCGACAGCCAATTCGCACTAGGGAAACGGCTATTCTAGGCTTTTGCTCTAAATAATCCAGCCAGAAAGGCAGGGGAGGCGTGTTCAACTGACTTGAAACTGTCATTCTTTCTCTATTTCCTAAATCTGGTATGATAATTAACGAGGTTTTTGGCATGGCGGCGGGAGCCGTCGTACATCATTCATGCGGGTTTTCACCATGTCAGCTTCCATCAACGGCGAACTGGTTCCGGTGGGAGGCGGCGACGCCATCCCTCTCATGCGCACTCCACTGACCATCGGTCGGCGCGAATCGTGCGACATCTCGTTACAGTTTCCCAATATCAGCGGCATGCACTGCGAGCTGAGCTTTCGCGACGGCTACTGGTCGGTCCGCGACATGAACAGTTCAAACGGCATCAAAGTCAACGGCTCCCGTGTCACCGCCCGGCCGCTGAAGTCCGGCGACGAGATTGCCATCGCCAAACGCAAATACACGATCCAATATTCGACGACGGCCGAGGCTCAGCGCAAGCTCGAAGATTTACTAACTGAGGAAGATGACATTTTCGGCAAGTCGCTTCTGGAAAAAGCCGGCCTGGCAAATCCGCGTTCCGGCGACATTCGCGGCTCGCACTCGAACCGCCTCACGTTGGACGATGATGACGATTGACCATATGCCGCTGGCGGGAAAGGTCGCACTCGTCACTGGTGCATCAGGTGGCATCGGCTCGGCTTGCGTCCGCGCCCTTGCCGACGCCGGGGCCGACATCTCCGCCGGCGATCTGCAATTCAACCAACTCGGCGAAACAGTACTCGCGCACGCGCGACTGTTGGGTCGGCGGGTCTTTGCGCATTCATTTGACATCGCGGATCAAATTGCTTGTAACGCGTTTGTCGCCAACGCGGTTGCAACACTCGGCAGTGTTGATCTGCATGTCGCATCTGCCGTTTTCAGTGACCGTGAACCATTCACATCGGCCGACATGGCCGGCTTTCGGAAGACCATTGATGTCAGCATGTGGGGCAGTTACTACATGTTGCGAGCCGTCGCCAATGCGATGATTCGCCAGGCTCGTGGTGGCTCCATCGTAATTGTCAGCAGTCCGCATGCGGTGGTGCCTTATCCAAATTGCATGGCCTACAACATGGCCAAGGCAGCTCAGGACTCGATGGCCCGAACTGCCGCCATCGAGTTGTTGCCGCACGGTATTCGCGTGAACATCTTGCACCCGGGATGGACGGACACGCCGGGCGAACGCAAATACTTCTCCGACTCCGATCTGGCCAAAGTTGGACCCACACTACCTACCGGTCGATTGGCCACTGCCGACGAAATAGCCCGGGGTGCCCTATTTCTACTCGATCCTGCTAGCGAACAAGTTAATGGCACGACGCTGACGATGGACGGCGGCCTGTCGCTGCCATGGTGGTCGAAACGCGGTGGCGGCGGGCTATGACTGTCGTGCAACTGTCGCCAACCACGTCAACAGATGATCGAGGTGCGGCGGCCCGTCGGCTTCGAATTCCAATGTATGGTACGCGAAGGGGTATTCGATCACAGTTGTTTCGGCTCTGCGCATTCGTCGCGCAAATCGCCGCGTTTTCGTGTTATCAATGATTCGATCTTTGCATGCAAGCAATAGCAGCACCGGTATCCGTACACGTCGCTTCGCCAGCCTTGCATAAACGTCAAGCCGTCGACTTTCAAAGAGAAATCGCGCGGTTGCGTCGTGTATGGAGAGTGAATCAGTGCGAATAAACTCCTGTCGTTCCCGATTGCCCGTGAACAGTTCTGGCTCATTGAGCGGTATCGGCAACAACTGCTTCGGGTCCGTCAGGCGCTTCCACAACACGCGCAGACGTGAGGGTAACCTCAATCTGACTTTCGGCCGCAATCCCGGCGCGACGAGGATTAGCCCATCGCACAGGCCTGGATGCCGTTTTTGCAGCGCGACGGCAAGTTTGCCGCCCCATGAGATGCCCTCCAAAACCACGGAACCAGCGGTGCGTTCGCGCAAAGGCTGTATGAACTCAGCAATGTCATCTAGCAGGCGGCGAAAGCTCGGGCAATCGCCCCGGGCGTGTTCATTAAGCCCGGACCCACGACGATCAAGAAAGGACACGCCCCAGCCATGTTCTGCCAGGAAATGGCTGCTTGTCTGGTACCAGCCGCCGTGGCTTTGGATGCCGTGCAAGGCGACGACTTCGCCGCGCGGTGAACCAACGGGATCATAGCGGCGGTATTTCCACGCGTAGCCGTCGCTTGCTGTCCATGACTCGGTGCGCGGTTCAGGCAATGAGTGCCTCCTTTCGCCGCGCGCGGCTTTCAACCGCGATGGAATCGACCCAGGCACCGTGCCCGCCCCCGCCGAGGGAGGGTGCCCAGCCGCCGCGACCAAAGGTGAGGTGCCGATATGCCAGGCAATCGACCATAAGATGTTTGTCAAATGATCCTTCGACGGCGGTCAGACCAGCAACGCTGGTGGCGAATTGTCGCCCGGCCCCGCTCAGGATTGCCGACTCTCCGACTTGGCAGCCGAGTTGGTAAGAAATGCCGTGTTTCACGCCGAACTCGGCCAGTCGCAGCGTTGGAATGAACCCTCCGCACTTGGATAGACGCAGGTTGAAGCGATCGCACCAGCCGCCAGCGACCGCGCGCTCGGCATCGATCATCGAACACAGAGATTCATCGAGCATGATCGGCGGCGTCATTTGTTTGCGGAGGTTGCCAAGCGCTGCCACGTTTTCATGAGCCACTGGCTGTTCAACGCATTTGATTCCAAACGGCTGTAGCTCAGAAATTCGGCTAGCACATTCATCCGGTGACCAGGATTCGTTGGCATCAACGCGCAAGTCCATCTTCGAGCCGACGCACCTGCGAATGAGGCGCAATCGTTTCACATCGTCACTTCCCGAAATGCCAACCTTGACCTTGACTTGCGCGAAGCCGCGTAGGCGATAGTAAAAGGCAAGCGCTCGTAGTTTCCATCCACGAGTGCCCGTGATTGCCCCTGAATACTGGACTCTGGGTCGAAACAAATAAAGGCCTGGTGTGAATTGCTCTGTGACACTAGCCAGACTCTCGCCAAACGCGCGGCCAGTAGCATCCAACAAAGCAAGCTCGAGTGCGCACCGTGCGGCATTGCCACGACAACGTCGATCGTCGCCGGGGATTGGCTCGAGACGCAGTTGCTCCGCCATTCGCACGGCGGCACGAAAATCATCGCATGGCGTCAGTTGTTTCTTGAGATCGCTATCGCGCAGCAGATCGATCGACGAGTCGGCTGACTCACCGGTGACGTATTCCCTCGGCACGCCTTCACCCCATCCGATGGTGCCATCGGAAAGTGTGCATCGGACAATGACGTTTTCAGTAGACGTGCGGACAAACGACGCGTGGCGTACTGGCCGCCGCAAAGGCAACACCACTACGAATGCCGTCAATCCGACGACGCGAATCGCCGCCATTATTTCGCCGGCTTACAATGGGACAGCGCCATCAGCGCGTAGCCGGTGACGAGGTTCGGGTCGCCTTCCATCCAGCGGTCCGATTCATTCACCCACGATCCATCCGGTCGTTGCCGTTTCAACAGCGCGGCCGTCAACTCCGCCCGCCAATCGTGTTTCACACCATCGGCTGTCTCGATGACATCCACGCCGGCAACGCTCAAGCACTTGGCCATCGTGTGGTAGTAGTAATAAAGGCCGCGCTGGGCGGTTGCCGCGGGCATTCCCGGATTCGCCTCCACCGTGTAGTTTTTCTTGACCCATTCAAGTGCCTTGATCATGCGTGGATCATCCTTGCTGACGCCACAGTAAATCATGCTCTTGATGCCGGCATACGTCATACTGCCATAGCCGTGGCGTTTGCCGTCGGGATACTCCGACTTGCTTTCGCCACCGTCGGCCGCAGTGTAAATGAACGAGCCATCGTTAATGTCGCCCGCCCACGGTCGGTCGTTGTGTTCGCCTTTGAGATTCTGACAACGGCTGACAAAAATCAGTGCCCGTTTCAGTGCCGGATCGTCCTTAGGCACGCCAGCTGCAACAAGTGCGTCGAGAAAGAACTGTGTGTTGGATAAATCGGGCCGGCTCTTGGAGTCGTAGCCTGCGCCGCCGTAAAAATCGTCCTTCGGCGTTTTGTCTTCTGCTTCGTCGAATTGCAACCGTTTGAGAAACTCGGCCGCATTGCCGATGACAGCCTGATATTTGTTGTCGCGATTAGCCGCCGACAAAGCCATAACGTTCACACATGTAACATAGTTCTGCAACTGCGTCTTCGGGTCGACCCCTGCCATGTGACCCGCCTTGTCGTTGACTAAACTCTCGATGTACTTCAGTCCTTTGTCGAGCATCGGGTCACCCGGTTGAACCTGCCCGGACTTCAATAGTCCGGTCATCACTACGCCGGTGATGCCGATGTTTCTTTGGGCGCTCCACGCTCCCGCTTGATCCTGTTGTGCGCGCAAAAACGTGAGGGCTTTATTGACACAGCCATTCAACTGCCCAGCATCAGAGCCTGCTTGCAATAACGACCCGACAATCAGCGTGCCAACTACCCCTGTGAGTAATTTCATCAGTCCGACTCCTTCGTGGGCGTCACGATCCATCATACAACATAGACCAGCGGCGTGTCATCGCGCTTTCAGGTTGAGTTTTCATGATCCCATGCATCAGCGAAGCGTGTACGATGCCGGCGACATTCGCCCAGGATGTAGCCGCCTGTGCTGCGTCGGGTTGCAAGGCTATGGAGGTGTGGCTAACCAAGCTCGAACAACATCTCGAAACACAATCGGTTGAAGACACAAAGCAGTTGCTGACCAAAGCGAATATCGTTCTCGCCGCTGCCGCGTATCAGGGTGGATTGCTGTTATCACAAGGCGAAGCGCGGAAGACGCACTTCGATCATTATCGGCACCGGCTGGAACTGTGTGAGAGATTCGCCATTGGCGTGATCGTGCTGGTCGCTGACTTTCGTCAAACGCCGCAGCCGACTCATTTGGAACGTGCCGTCGTGTCCTTAACACAGGCCGGCCAATGGGCTGCCGGTTTCGGCGTCCGCGTCGCCTTGGAGTTCCGCGCAGCCGACACCTTCTGTTCCAGTCTAGACACGGCCGTGCGATTGGTCGAAGCCTGCGGTGAGTCAAACGTCGGCGTGTGTCTGGATTTGTTTCACTTCTGGAATGGCCCCAGCAAGTTCGAGGACTTGGACCTGTTGACGCCCGCTAATCTCGCCCATGTGCAGATCAGCGACCTATCCAGCGTGCCGCGCGAATTAGCCAGCGACGCCGACCGTATTCTCCCCGGCGATGGCGATTTGCCGCTCGCCAAATTCGCCCGCAAGCTGCGCCAACTTGGTTACGATGGGTTCATTTCGTTGGAAATGATGAACCCGATGCTTTGGCAAGTCAAGACACATCAGGTGTTTGAACTGGGCTACACCGCGCTGCAAAGAACGTTGGAATCCAAATAGACCGCTGGCCCAGACATCATAGTTCGGGTAGCATTCATCCTACCGACAGGAGACGGCCTATGAAGCGGATTGTTTTGTTTGGTGCATTCCTATGGGCGATGTCCGGGTTGGCTCACGCGCAGCCGGAGCGCTATGATGCCGGCCGACGGCTCATCGCTTTTGAGCAAGCATGGGATCAGCAGCAGGATGAAGCTGCCCGCAAGCGCTCGATTCCGCACATGAAGAACGCGCTGACGAACTTTTTCGCGAGCAAGTACGGCGAGGCGGCGCGTTACTTGGATTCCGCTCGCAATGCACTGACGAGTAATGAACCACCCACGTCGTGTGTCGCCTGGGCCGAGTCGTTGTCGTTTCGTCCCGAGAAGCGGCTGGTTGATGTCGCCGATGCCGACATGCGTTTGGGAATCAAACAGCTTTACCCTCTGGATGCGGAACTTCCCGGCCGTATGAAGTTGTCGGTCCGGTTATTGGGCGATCAAGCCGCGCAACTACATTCGGAAGAGGCACAATCGTTGCCGCAAGACATCACCTTCTCACTCAAGAGCGTCCCGGAGGGTGACCATCGTGTCGAAGTCACTTTGACAGCTGGAGAACAATTGTTGACCAGGTTCGGCTATCAACTTTCGGTAGTCAAGAACCGGGACCAACGCCTACTGGCTCTTGGGCAAGTCGTCGAGAAATTGTCGACGGAAGGGCTTACAACGGAACAGCGCACCTTAAAAGCCCACGCATCTGTGTTAATGCGGTTGGCGAGTCGATCAGTGTTGGAAACCGATTATCCCGCACATCGGTTGTTGGTCGAAGCGGAGGCTCTCGCTGCGCTGCCAGCCGAAGGCAAACACTTTGCCGCCTTCAAAACCGGTCAGTTCTGGTTGACGCTTGCCACGGCCAAAGGCGAGGCACCAATCCGCCTGTTTGTGCCACCGCAGGTCGCCGCAGGCAAATCTGTGCCGCTTGTAATCGCAATGCATGGAGCCGGTGGGACCGAGAACATGTTCTTTGACGCTTACGGCCACGGCGAAGTCGTGAGGCAATGCGAGCAGCGCGGTTGGCTATTGGTGGCCCCGCGGGCCAACTTCATCGGTAGTGCACCGATTGCCGCCATCGTTGACGAACTCGCAAAGCGTTACCCAGTGGATGGGAAGCGCGTGTTTCTCGTTGGTCATTCGATGGGTGCTGGTCAGGCAGTTGCACTTGCGCAGCAATCACCCGAGCGTTGGGCCGGCGTGGCTGCGCTAGGTGGGGCAGGCCGTGTCAACAAACCCGATACTTTTCGTGAGGTGCCGGTTTTCATCGGGTGTGGCAGCGAAGACTTCGCGCTGAACGGTTCACGGGCTATGGCTCGGTCGCTGAAGGCCGCCGGGTTGGAAAACTTTGTCAGCAAGGAATATTCAGACATTGAACACATCCTGATCGTGCAAGTCGCCCTACCCGATGTGTTCAAGTGGTACGAGTCGCTGCCCTCGCGGTAAACCGATGCAGAACATCGTCATCGCCGAGCCATACAAGTTTGTCCCGCCCATGACGACGACGTTTTGGACGTGGCCGTTGCGTTACTTGATGCCGCGCCGGGTTCGCAAGTCGTATGGAGTGGTGTCGGCGCAGTTTCACTGTAAGGAAAAAATTCGTGAAGCACAAGCGGCCGGCCACGGCGTGCTGATCGCGCCAAATCACTCCCGGCCTTGCGATCCAGAACTGATCGGCGTCATGCTCAGTCAACTCGACCAGCCATGTTTTATGATGGCGAGTTGGCATCTTTTCAAGCAAAACCGTTTTCAGCGATTCATGCTCCGTTCGGCTGGTGTGTTCAGCGTGCATCGCGAAGGCATCGACCGCGAGTCCGTGCGCGCCGCCACCGCAATGCTGGTC
>JANLTA010000291.1:0-1763 GCA_031362705.1 Gemmataceae bacterium
ATTTTCGACCCCCTCGTCTTTAACGTTCCCACAATCGTTCAAGTGACTCCCGCCAACGGCGGCGAGTTGCTCATCACCGTCCCGGTTTCGATCCTCGGACCAGCGGCGCGCCTGACCTTGAGCGGCGGAAACACCAACCGCATTTTCAACGTCAATGTCAACAACGCTCTGTTTACCGATCCTTCTTTGCGACTGGTGACCATCAGCGACCTGACGCTAACCGCTGGCACAACCACCGGCAGCGGAGGCGCAGTTTTTGTCCAGGACGACCTGGTGACCATTAACAACTCGATGATCAGCAACAACAAGGCAAGCATCAACGGCGGCGGCATCGGCACCGGCAGCGGTGGCTCGGTTAAACTCATCCGCAGCACGGTCGCCGGCAACACCGCAACCAATGGCGGCGGCGGTGCAGTTTTCCTGTCGGGCAGCGGTACACTGAACGTTGATAGCAGCACAATCTCGGGCAACACGGCCACCAACTTCGATGGCGGCGGCATCTACATGTCGCTGAGCAGTTCCATCAACTCGTCCATCGTCAACAGCACGATCTCGGGCAATAGCGGCCGGCGCGGCGGCGGGATCTTCCTCGGCCAATGGCAAGCGGCCGGCCAGATGAGAATCTTCAATAGCACCATCACCAATAACACGGCTAGCATCATCCCGGATGGCGGCGGCATTCTCGTCAGCGGCGATGTGAACAATAAGACCGGCACGCTGACGCTGAACAGCACCATTCTCGCAGGCAACATCGGCGCAAACGGCCCCGACCTGCAGTTCCTCGCTCCGCTCGCCAACCAACCGGTTGCCGGGAATAACAACCTCGTCGGCGTGGCCAACGTTGGCAACTTCACGCTGACAGGCACCGGCAATTTCACCGGCACCCAGGCGACGCCGCTGAACCCGCAACTTGGTCCGCTCGCCAATAACGGCGGGCCGACGCTCACCCATGCGCTGTTACCGGGTAGCGTGGCCACCAACTCCGGCAACAACGTACTTTGTCTGGAACGCGATCAGCGCGGTTTCCTGTTGGACCCGAACTTTCAATTGTCGATCGGGTCATTCGGCACGAATATCGTTGCGGCGCAGGCCAAGGTTGTAAGCGTCGCGATCAACTCGAATTTGCTGACACCGGTCGATAAAGCACAGCGATCCTATGTCTCAGACGTGGCCATTACGTTTGATTCCATCGTGACTTTTACAGGCTCGCCGGCGGCGGCATTCACCCTCGACAAGGTGGGCGGCGGATCCGTCACATTGACCGCGACCGTGAATAACACGGGTCCGGGTACGGTGGTGACGTTGGCATTTACGGGCGGATCGGTCAACTCAACCTCGTTGGCCGACGGTCGCTATGCTCTGCACGTTTTGTCGGCGCAGATCACAAACGGTCTTGCTGGTGGCAATTTCATATTCGACGAACCGGCCTCTCCGGCTACGCTGGACCTGACCAAGATCTTCCGCATCTTCGGCGACTATAACGGCGACGGCACCGTGGCCGCCAGCGACTTCATTCAGTTCCGTCTGGCACTGGGTGGCACCAGCCCGATCTTTGATTTCGACAACGATGGCGCGGTCGCAGCCAGCGACTTCATCCAGTTCCGTTTGCGCTTTGGCGGCTCGATTTGACTTGCGGGAGAGCCGGTCCTGAAAAGCCGGCTCTCCTTACAATACTGTCGCAAACACTTTCATCGGTAGGGTTTGGCCATGACCGATCAGGACATCATTGACGCCGCGGTGAAAATCGCCGACGAGACCGAGCG
>JANLTA010000695.1:0-9922 GCA_031362705.1 Gemmataceae bacterium
ACTCGCCTCCGTGCCAAACTGGTTGTTGACTGTGTCAGACAGCGTGACGATAGCGGCATCAATCGCGCCGAACAGGTTCTTGCTGCCGGCGATGGTTTGGGTCGCGACGGAGCCGGAGATATCGCGGTTGATGGTACCGAAATTGCTCGCGACGATGGTGCTGTCGAACTGTGCGGTGTTCGCGTTGCCGGTGAAATAGATGCCGCCACCCTTGCCGCCCGCCGCCGTGTTGTTGGTAACGGTGCTGTTTCTCACTTGAAGATTGCCGCCGGCTGCGGCCATGTGAATCGCACCGCCAACTTGGGCGGCGTAGTTTCCGGAAATGGTGCTGTTGGTCAATGTCACGGTCGCCGCGCCGGCACGGATGCCGCCGCCGGTGGTGGCGATGTTGTTGTTCAGCGTGGAGTTATTGATCGTCAGGCTGCCGCCAGCCAGGAAATCGATGCCGCCGCCGCTCGTTGCGGTGTTGCCCGACAGCGTCGTACTTGTCAACGTGATCGTACTCCCACTCGAAGCAAAATGGAGCGCGCCGCCGGCCGTCGTGGCGACGTTGTTGGCTAAGGTGCAGTCGTTCATGGTCAGTGTGACAGTGCTCGCGGCACTCAGGGCGCCACCGGTTGTGCCGGCTGAATTGCCCATGAATGTGACGTTGGCGAAGGTAACGACGGCGTTGGCCGAAGGAAAATGCAGGGCGCCGCCGGAACCTGTTGCTCCGGCAACATTGTTGTTGAATTGTGTTATCGAAATCGTCGAATTGCCGCCGGCCATGCTCATCGCGCCGCCACTCGTTCCCCTGTTGCCAGTGAACGTGCAGCCGGTGATCATCATCGCTGCTGATCCGTTTCCTTGAATGGCACCGCCGATGCCACCACTCGAATTACCGGTGAACAGGCAATTCGAGAATGTGACAATGGTGCCGGTATTGGACCAAACAGCACCGCCGCCACTTGACGCGTAGTTGCCGGCAAACGTCGTGTTGGTGAAGGTGACCTTTTCATCCCCCGACGCGACAGCGCCACCGACACCAGTGATATTGCCGCCCGCAAGCGTCAGGCCAGACAGGTCAAACGTGCCACCGACTCCGGGCACACTAATGCTGAAAAGACGATTCGTTGCCGATGCCGCCACTGCGCCGTTGATTGTCAAAAGGACATTGCCGGGGCCGTTGACGATGACACTGTCGGCGACCGCGATTTGCCCGGTCGTCAGGTTGATTGTCGTGCCATTGAGCGAGGCATTGAATGCGATTGTGTCCACACCGCCGACCGACCCATTCGAGATGCGAACGGCTTCGCGCAAAGTAAGATTGCCGGCCGAGAAGTTACCATCGTCGCCGTCCGCCGTTGTGTCCACGACAATGACGCCGGCGATGCCAACGGTGAATTGAGCGAAGGTCTCAGCCAGTGCGGCATGCGGTATGACATCCGTGTCAAAGACTTTGTTGGCCAACAGGTGGACCGAGTAGCCGCCGACGTCGAGCGTGTCCCATGCGCCGCCCGGTGGCGTAAATTCATACCGGGAGTCAACTTTGTTTCCCGTGCCGGCCGTGAACCCGGTGTAGGTCGCCACCGCGTTAAACCCGGCCGGCCCAGTAATGGCCAATTCGCCCATGCCCAGCTTGGCCGTGTCGATGCCGGTTTCGTCGTTGAAAGTGACCGTGAACGCGTACGTCGTTCCTCCCGCTGTCGAAATGTTGTTTATGCCCGTCACTCCATCGAGGAATGGAATGTTTAGCGGCGTTTCGACTGCGCCGATATCGGCAGCGCCGCCAACGACCCGCGCGAAGGGCGTGCCGCGCTGGTCGAAGTTGTTGCCAGCGACATTGTTGCCGTTGTCCAGTGCCTTGCTGGTGAACCGGAAGCCGTGGGTGAACGTCGGGCCGCCATTGTTGCCGAGCGGCCCCAGGCGAGGATCAAGGGGCGTGCTGCTGGTGCCGATCTGGTTCGTGCCTGAGAGCGAGAAAGTGCCGACATTCGCAACGCCGATCAAATTGTCGCCGCCAGCAATGGTCGTGGCAACGGCACAGTTGATATCCGGTCCGCCTGTCGGTGCCACGTTTGAGGCAACGATGGTGCTTCGTAGCGTGATTGTGCCGGCATTAGTGCTCTTGCGAATGCCGCCGCCGACGCCGTTGGGCGCAATGGCCTTGTTGCCGGTGATCGTGCTGTTATTCACGGTCAATGATGCAGAATTGTTGAGGCTAATGCCGCCGCCGCCTGCTCCGGAAACTGTGCTTCGCGCCAAGTTGCCGGAGAAGGTGCTATTCGTAACGGTGGTCGATGCCGACCAAACGGCGATGCCGCCACCATTGAGGAAAGCATCATTGCCGTTGATTGTGCTGGCGTTGATCGCCAACGAACCGAAAAGCATATAGATGCCGCCGCCATGACCGCCCTTGGCCGAATTGCCCGAAATGATGCACCGATTCAATGTCACGGACGAAGAGGAAATGATCTGGATCGCGCCGCCCGCATTGCCGGCGTTCGAGGAGAATGTCGAATCATTCGCATCCAACACCAGGGTGCCCGCAGTATAGATGGCTCCACCGGACGATGCCGATGTATTGTTCGACAACGTCGATGCATTGATCTTCATGGTGACGGCGGCCGCTGCGTTAAACGCGCCACCGGTACTGCTTGCCGAATTACCCATAAAGGTTGCGCCGGTGACATTCAATGTTGTCGTGCTGGCAGTGTAAATAGCTCCGCCGGCATTGCCCGATGAATTGTTCTTGAACGACGTGCCGTTATTGATGTTCAAGGTACCGGCAGCCGCTAGATAAATAGCTCCGCCTCGATAGGCTGAACGATTGTCTGCAAAGATGCAGTTGTTCAACGAAATGGTTGACGTCGCCGCATTTACGAAAATAGCGCCGCCCAAGCTGTTGAAACTGGCCGCCGTATTACCACTCACGTCGCAATTGGAAAGCGTCAGGCTTTCGTTGGTGTTGAGGATGCCCGCACCATTGCCGGTGGATAGATTGCCGCCGGTAATTGACAGATTGATCAGACTGATCGAAACGGATGGCGTTGCCGTGTTGGCGTCGGAGAAGTTGAACACCCGGCGGTTGGTTGCGGCCACGCCACTGCTCTGAACAGCCAACTTTCCCCCGCCGGGCCAGTCGATTGTCAGTGACTTGCCTTCCGTCGCCGGGGCGGCGTAAATCAGTTCGCCGCCGGTTACCAGGATTGGGCTGTTGACTAATCCCGTATCAAAGCTGATCGTGTCAGCCTCACCGTTGGCTTGGGCTTGCATCAGCGAGTCGCGAAGGCTTCCCGCACCGCTGTCTGCCGATGACGTGACGACGAATTGAGCGGGCGCTAGCCGATTCTCAAGCGACTGTACGAACAAATGCGCGCGCAGGCGCGCACGCCAGCCACGATCGTGGCCAGCCCGGATGCGGGTAGTGGACATGATAAGACCCCAGTTTCGATGACGTAGATGAGTAGAAGAAACGCTCACTCGGCCGATTGGCCGGATGGCGCAGAATCGAACTGCCCACGAGGAGCAGGATAAGGCCAAGAATCGCAAACAGTGCCAACATGTACTCTCCGGGCAGGGCCACGGGAGCCGCTCGGCAACATTGTCGCCAAGCATGGATGATGCGCTGATGATAAACCGAGTGGACGATCAAGTCAAGTTATCCGTGGATGTTGTTCCTCATCACAGACCGCAACAATGTGTGTGCCTCCAGAGGAAACGCGGTCCAGGATTGTATCGGGCGAACCGTGTACCCGGCGGGCGGGGGCGCGGCCCGCCGAGGATGCGGAACGGCCGTTTAGACGTCGCCCCCGAAACGCATCCGAAACTGCAGAAAGTCATTGGCCGAAACATAACCATCGCCATTGAAGTCGAAGACTATGTTCGAGCTGGCGAACGACAGCCGAATCTGAATGAAGTCATTGGTCGCTACAGCGCCATCCCCATCCGAATCGCCGAAGAGGCGGAACAGACCATTGGCGGGTGTGCCGATTAGTACATGATCGTCGCCGGCGATGCCGTCGGCATTGCCGTCGAAATAGCCCCCGTTGACCATATTGGCCAAAATCGAAAGTGTGTACCGCCCGTCCGCGAGTGAAGCGTGGTCAACAGCGGTTGTTCCGGTGAACGTCAGCGTTACTACGGTGCCAGTGCCGGTGTTATCGACCGAAGCGCTCAGCAACGGCAGTGCATTGTCGCCTTGCCGTTTCAGCGTGAATGACGTGGCAGGGTTTGTCGGCAACGCCACCGGTTGGTCGAAAGTGATTTTCAGAAATGTAACGCGCGAACGCTGAACTGTGCCATTATTGACGGTTACCGATGCGGCTTTCGCTGGCAGACCCCCGGCGCTGTCCCCCGTAAGTCGGGCGATGGCAAATCGAACGTTTTCGGGATTCACGGATCGATATACACCAGTTCCTCCTACGATGATTGGACGATCTGATGAATCCAGCGTCATCGCGGTCGCAAATGCCAAAGAATCTCCAAATCCCAAACTATTCTGTCCGATACTGCGAAAACTAGGATCCAAGAATCCGGTCGGGGTGAGCCTCGCGACGGTAAACAGACTTAGGCCTGTTGAGCCACTTCCAATAGTGCTGGTACCGCCGACCACTATACGCCCCGTGGAATCAATGGCGACACCTTGCAATCTCTCCAAGCTTCCGCCGATCGAGAATACCATCTTTCCGTCGCCATCGAAAGTTGTATCCAACGTGCCATTGGGGTTTATTCGTGCGACGCCACAGCCGGCTCCAGCGACCGAAGAAGCTCCGGCGACAACGATTCCACCGAATCCGTCAACCGTTACCGCGTACGCAAACGAGGACTTGTTCCCAAATTGGAATGACATCGCGCTAGTTCCGGCAAATGTAACATCAGGTAGCCCATTGGCAGTCAATCTTGATACGCCGACGTTCGACGCCGAAGAGCCACTGTAACCCGCGATTATGACGCGGTCCAATGCATCGACAGCAACCGATGTAGCACGTGCCAGTGCAGGGAACCCAAGAACCACTTTCCCAGTACCGCAAAATGATGTATCAAGATCGCCAGCCGGAGTAAGCCGAACGGCGACGGCACCGTCCAGTGCGCCGTTGAATGTATATCCCGCAATGACGATCCTTCCCGCCGAGTCCAACGCGATCCCCGACAAGGAATCATCCCCGCCGTTGATGTCGAGGGTCAACTTGCCATTGTTGGCAAAGGTGGGGTCAAAAACTCCATTTGCGGTTAGACGGACAACGACGAAGTCGGAGTTCGACGGATTTGCTACATCTCCGCCGATCAACACGCGATTCATCCCATCAATGGCGATAGCAGTGCATGCCTCAGACTTGTAGTCGAATGTCTCAAAGAAATTAAATGACAAAGTGCCGGTGCCCCCAAAACTAACATCGAGAGCGCCGTTCGGCAAGTAACGGGAGACCACGAAGTCCTTGAGGAGACCGGAATTGCCAGGTGCAGCCATTCCTGCCACAACAGTACGCCCCATGTGATCCATGGCAACATCAGTCGCCCAAGCACAGGAGTTTGTGAGAAAGTCAGCGACTGATCTCCCGCCTATACCGAAGCTGGCGTCCAATTCTCCAGTTTGCTGTATGCGTGCAATTGTTAGAGCTGGACCGGGCAACTCCTCATTCATTGTTCCCACGATGATGAGACGATTTGCGGAATCGGTAATTACTGCCGCTCCACCGACGTTGGCGCCAGCACCCGACGTGCCCGCGGGGAAAGTCAGTAACCCGGTACCATTTAAACTTGGGTCGAAGGCCCCCGCATCATCGACGCGCACTACAACGAAATCGCGAACATGCGTTTGATTCGCGTTATAGCCGGCAACAACGATTCGGCCAACCGAATCCACGATCAACCCTCTGGCGGTGTCGACAGAGACGCCTGTTGAAATTGTTTTTTTGCCGTCGAAATCGAATGAAGTGTCGAACTGGCCCTCCACTGTCAACCGCGCAAGACCTAACGCGCCTGCGGCGACACCGGCTATGATAGGTCGCCCGCCTTGATCAACTATCACCGCGTAGGCTCGGTCAAGACTAGAATTGAAATCAAATGCCACCACGCCATCGCCATCGAACGTCAAATCAAAATTGCCATCTGACAGAAGCCGGACTACTGTGAAATCATCGCTACTTGAATTCGATTGTTGATATCCTCCAAGGACCAATCGGCTATTGAAGTCTATGGACAGGCCATAGCCGTACGACTGCGGCCCCAGGTTGATGATTTTTTTCCCATCTCCATCAAAAGTGTGATCCAGTACGCCAGTGCTTGTCAGGCGTGCGATGGCAAAATTTGAGGGGTTTGCAGTATCGCCAGCGGTTCCGAAGACGGTAATCCGGCCTGTGGAATCAACTGATAAAGCTCGCGCCGTGTCGTCGCGAGCGCCAAAGGCAAATGTAATCCTGCCCGTGCTGTTGAAACTGGTATCAAGATTTCCGTCCGCATTGAGACGAGCCAACGCAAAATCATGATTCGCACCATTGTACGTGGAGCCAGCAACGACGATGCGACCCGAAGGATCAACTGCAATTCCGGAAGCATAATCATCCGTGTTGCCAAATGCGATAGTCACCTTGCCGTTGCCGTTGAAACTGGCGTCCAACGAACCGTTGGTGAGAAATCGGGCGACGGCAAAGACCTTTCGCGTTCCATCGTTTGTTGAACCGGCAACCAGCAACCGCCCAAAGTCGTCCATCACCGTGGCCGAACCTTCGGAATCTGGATAGGGAAAGCGCTGAATGACTTGCCCGCCAATTCCAAACGTTGAATCGAGTTTTCCGGCCGGCGGATTACTCACTTGGCCCGTTTCGTAGGCACCGATGTCCGTACCATCGGAAACGTTCGGTGAGCCGGCGCTGTCAATCCGGCGCAGAAATCCAGGGCCGCGCTGTTCAAGCAATAGGTTTGCTGAGTTGATTCCTGCATCGATTGCAGGGCTGCCGGCTAGGAGTGCGTGAGTTAACGTGACTCCGCCGTTGTTGGCCAACGGAGCCAGTAATGGGTTGAGCGGCAAGGCAAGTGTGCCGACAAGGTTGTTCGTGCCGGACAACGTGAAATTGCCGCTGTTGGTTACGCCGATGAGATTGTTGGACGCCGTAAGCGTCGACGCCGCATTGAACGCCAAATCGGGACCAAGGCCGCTGATATTTGCAGCGACAATCGAACTCGTCAACGTAACCGTACCGGTACCGCTAACTCGCCCAATGCCGCCGCCATTAGCGGCGGCGGAGTTTGCCGTAATCGTGCTGTTCAACACCGTGGTGGTGGAGCTGATCGATACTCCACCTCCCGATACTGCAGCCGAATTGCCGGAGATCGTGCTGTTGCGAATGGTGATTGAGCCAGCTGCTAAGATTCCGCCGCCTTTTCCCTTTGACGCCGTGCCATTTGCAACGTTGCCGACCAAACTGCAACTATCGACGATTAACGAGTATCCTGAGCTTACGCCACCCGCACTGGCCGCTTTGTTGTTGGCGATGTTGCATCGTAGTAACGTATGGTTAGACCCGGAGTCGTAGATTGCTCCCCCTGCACCAAAGGCGGAGTTGCTGGAGAACTCGCAATCGGTCGCAGTAAAAGCGGAAGCCGACGGACTCATTCCTAAAGCGCCGCCATTTCCCGCCGCTGCGGTATTGCTGATAAACTGACAGTTTTCAAATGATGTACTTTGTTGCCCAATGAGAATTGCACCACCATCACCGGTCGTTGCGCGACCGTTCACGAAGGAAATTCCGGAAACGGCGATGACCTTATTGGAGCCGGCTGGTGTGTAATTGAAAATGCGACTTAAATTGTTGCCGCTGATCATCAACGCGGCCGTTGGTCCATTGATTCTCAGAGCATCAGAAATCGCTATCTCACCGGTGGTCAACGCTATGGTTTGCGGCACCGCAAACGCAGACGGATCAAACGTGATCGTATCCGCTTCACCGTTAGAATTGGCGCTGCCAATAATGGCGCGAAGACTCCCGGAACCACTATCGGCCGACGAAGTGACGACGAATTGTGCAGGCGCTAGCCGATTCTCAAGCGCCCTTACGAACAAATGCGCGCGCAGGCGCGCACGCCAGCCACGATGGTGGCTAGCCCGGTTGCGGGTAGTGGACATGATAAGACCCCAGTTCTGATGACATAGATGAGTAGAAGAAACGCTCACTCGGCCGATTGGCCGGGCGGCGCGGAATCGAACTGCCCACGAGGAGCAGGATAAGGCCAAGAATCGCAAACAGTGCCAACATGTACTCTCCGGGCAGGGCCGCGGGAGCCGCTCGGCAACAAAGTCGCCAAGCATTGATGATGGGCTGATGATAAACCGATTGGACGCCGAAGTCAAGCGGCGGAATTCACTCTGCTCCTAGCCGCCAGTCGGTTGCACCGACGTCTCCCGCGCCGTGCCACGATGTGCCGGCCTTGCGGCAAGTCGTGTGAACATCGGCGACCAATTCCTTCGCTTTGGCGACACGAGCGTTACGGCGACCATTATCAATTGTTTAACCGCAGCCGCATGAAGTCGCGACGAAGCGCAAGGCCGGCACATCGTGGCACAATCAGAGCAGTTGCCCACCCGCGAGTCCTAAAGGCGAAACCTCTTGCCCGCGCGAATACTGCCAACGAGGTTTAGGATTTCCTTGCCACCCCCGGCATAGACGAGGTCGCCCAGCTTCGTCAGGACCGTGAGGTCAATCTCGGCGTTGGCGCGGACGATGTGAATGAAATCAATGCCGTCCTGCATCTTTCGAGTATCGCGGCGGTTCGGACTGACCATGGCCGCAAATTTCATGGCCAACGCGAATTCCAGGCTTGGCACGAAATATGTGCGTCGCGCCGTCGTCACCTGATAAGCATGGCGCTGGGCCACGCGAAGCAACGGTTGATTCGGTTTCATCACGTCGATGACGACAGTTTTGGATCTGGGATCCGTGAAGCGAACAACGGCTGGCATGTCGTCGATGGTGAGCCGCGGAAACGCCTCGGTCAATGCGCGGGTCGCGGCTTTGACGTGCCGGGATGCAACCAACACATCGACATCCAGCGTGTTCCGTGGTTCATTGGCCCAGGCACTTATGGCGTGTGCACCGGCCAGCAGGAACCGCACATCGGCATCGTTCAAGATGTCAATGACGTGTTCGGGTGTGATGGTTTTTTTCGATCGACTTCTTCGCATAAGTTGAGCCGATATGTCGAGGTTGATTCGCAGAGTTCGCTGGCAATCCGGACCGGTCGGCATCGCGCGACTTGGTCCCTCATGCGCCAAATGCGAGTCCAACGGTTGCGTGCAAACGGCTTGAGAAAATCGTATCACGCGGCCGTCTCCCTGAGGGATGCCATTCCACTATACAATTATGACCAAAGCCGATACCCCAGCACGCATCCGACTGCATTCAAGCCATCTTAGCATTCTCAGTTCACCGTTTCACATCCACTTCCGCCTCCGACATTGCTTGCATTGCAAAAAACACTGCCGACCCGAATTCTGAATTTCCCACCTACCGACATAGCAATCCCGTTTCCCATCTCCGATAATGGGGCCGGCTACGGCACGTTGTGCCGGGTTTCGAGGAGAGAACTGAGGCGGTTAGTCTTCGAAAACCCGATGTGACACTGACGATGGTCCCCGACCGTGCAATGCTGGCTCCTTTGATTTGGACAGGGGCATAGGGCAGCGTGCGGCGCGCCAGAGAAGTAAGCAACGGGAATCGAAGCGTCGGCCAAGGGCGATCTGAGAACCAGACACAACATCGTGTTCCGGAGGCGATCGGCGACGGCGTTTCCCTGTCCCACCGTCGTCGCGCGTTTCGCGGAACATGTGCCGTAGCTTTTTTATGAATCACGTCACCTGCGGTCGGCGACCGGTCGCCGGACCACGGCCGCGGTGCATCATGTCGTTCCCACTTGCGCAAGACACTTTTCTGTGTTCAATCCGATC
>JANLTA010000307.1:0-6692 GCA_031362705.1 Gemmataceae bacterium
AAAAGGACGGCAGCGATTTCGAGTTGCAACTTGAACCGGACTTGGCTGGACCGAAAACCAATCCGGTTCGCCGTGATGGACCGAAGACCGATCCATTGCGTCGCGACGGGCCAAAGACTGATCCGCTTAAGAAAGGCAGAGCGAAGAATGACGATTCGGATAGCGAATTTGAATTAACGTTGGACGAACCAAGTGGCGTGGCGGCCACGGCGTTTGACTCCGGTGAGCAGAAGGACATTTTTGAGACTGACTTCGAGCTACCGGCGATTGATGACTCGAGTTCGGAAGACAGGCCTGCATCGGATTCGAGCTTGGAAGACTCTGATTTCGACTTGGCGGCCGACGATGGTTCCGGGGACGAAAGCGCCAGCGAAGTGGTGGCAATCGAAGAGGACGAGACGGCCGAGGATGAGCTGTCGCCGATCGAAGACGACGATGTGGATGCCCGGCCAGTGGCGGCATCGTCTGCCGGTATGGTTGCCGCTCCGGTGGCATGGGGGCCGCTGCCCCTCATCGCCTTGATTCCCTGCACGGCCGTGATGTTCATGGTGGCCATGATGGGTTACGAATTACTCAGCAGCATGTGGAGCCACCAGACACGCACGCCGGTCTCCGGCTTCTTTGTGAAGACCGTGGCGGGAATGTTCGGCGAAGTGAAGGACTAGGCAGGGGGTCCGTTGGACGTGCGGGAGAAAACGCGCTCGGCATTTCCGCGCAATACCATTCGGCCCAGTTCAATTGCCTGGACTTCGTTGAGCCGCCCTGGCTTCACGAAGTCATCCGCGAGCACTTTGGCGAGTATCCTGCGATACATATTGAACTTCGGCAGCACGAATTCGAGTTTGTACGCATCGCTGTAATAGCCGAGCAACTTCGTTTTGGGCACTGCCTGGAGTCGGGCGCGTAAATCGGATTCGATGTAGGCTGGTACGTTGGAATACCACCAATGGCCGTGCGGATATACATTCGGGAAGATCCAGGAGTAACTCGCCAGCTCTTGATTCAGGGCGCTGGACAACACAGATACGGCAAAAGTCACATTTGGAAACGCGTTGAACAGTTCCGCATATTGAATCAACGACGTGCGCTGGTCGTACAAATCCTGGCCCTGATGCACGCCGCCGGGATAGACGCGGCGATTGATGCCGATCATCAGATCAAACGGTACCTGATAGTTGTTGCACAACTCGGCCAGCATCCAAAACACACCGTGCGGCAGGTTGGCGTCCGTAAGCACGTGTGGTGAGTTGTAGTTGCCACAGCGCGGCGCGAAGGCGGGCGGCAACGAGATTGCACAGGCTCTTGCCCCGGCTTGAACGAATCGGTCGAACAGTTTGCCGATGGCTTTTCGCAACGATGACCAATCGCCGATTTCAAAACCGGTGCATCGGGCAAGGCGTTCCCGCGTAGATGGGTCGTGAAGTTGAAACACGAGGTCGTCGGTCCGCAGGCAGGGCACATAGAAATCACGGTCGAAGCCTTCCAGCGGATCATCGAAGACGTTGGTCAGAAACACCTTTTCGAGATTTGTTTTGGCGATGACCTGCGCTGGCCAATCGGTCTGAGCCATCACGCGAAGCGATGAATCGAACAACGCGTCGCAATCCGCGGCAGCCAGATGATCGCCTACAAAGCCCAAATAAGTCTTGGCGATTTCGAGAAGCCAGGCATATTGGGCGGTATTGTTGAAGCGGTCAACATGGGAGAGGATGGCGCGGCAGCGTTCACGGGGATCGACTTCGGCACGCAACGGCTCATGGCTCATGCCGGCCGAGTGAGCCAGTTCTGTGTAATAGTGGTAGCCAAGCAGATCATCGATCGACCGCGCGGCGGGTGCCAATGGGTCGATGTGCGAATGGGAGTCGAATATGGGCAATTCACACAACGCTGTGAACAAGTCATCGACAAGTTTGTCGGTCAACATGAAGCCCTCAACGGCACGCGATGCGGAACGTCTTACAACCGGCGGCAACTTTTACAAAGCGAGAGTTGCAATTATCGACGGAGTGCAGCATGGAGTAATGCACGTGTCTTTTCATCGCAAGTGGTTGCTGGAGAGTAGTTTATCCGCGCGAAACGCTAAGCGACGGCATGGCCTCGACGCATTGGCACGGGGCGTGCATTACTAGATTTGTCTTCGAGTTGTTCTCCCCCGAACGCTTGATGATCTGCTTCCCCCAAGCAGTATTTGTTTTCCCCTTCAAACTCCCCCCTCTATTTCCCTTCCACTCACTTCCCTCCGACCCCCAGGAGGGAAGTGTCTTTTTATACCGATATCTGAATCATTCGAGATTGAGCCAGAGCCAGCCGGCGACTAGAAAGCCGACGCCAAAAGCCAGCAGGGCACCGCATGCGGCGACCACAATAGCAATCTCCGGCTTGGGATTCAGGAGTAGTTGGTTGTAAGCGTCCAGCGCCCAGGCGTGCGGTGTGATCTTGCTCCAGGTTTTCATCGCTTCGGGCATCAGATCCCGCGGCATCAGACAGCCGCTGACGCCGGCCAACACCAGAACAAGGAGCGTTCCGTACACAGCGACCTGCGACTCCGTTCGAGCCACGCAGGCGATTAGCAACGCCAATCCAGTCGCGGCGACCGATGTGCTGACGACGACCGGGAACAGCCATAATGGTTGCGGCCCCCAACTCATGCCGAAGATCAACTTGCCGGCGGCCAACAACACGAAGCCTTGCACGAGCGACACGGCAAAACATGGCAGCGTCTTGCCGGCTAGAATCTGCCCGCGCGACAGTGGAGCGACGCGCAGGCGCACCAACGTACCGAGCCGGCGTTCGCCGACAAATAGCCAGCCGGCAGTGACAACCAGGAAGAACGCAAAGGTCACGGTAAGCGATGGCACCAGAATTTGATAGCGCAGCGATCCGCGCTGAAACGCCCCGGTTGCGGGTTCCTGATAGGCAGCCACCGACGATTCCTTCACTTCAACCGGCGGTGTTGAGCGCGTCAGCTTGAGCCATGTTTTCGCTTGCAGATCATATTTGGCGAACAGGGTTTTGAGGAGCGGCACGGCAATCGGCAGTTGCTTGCCCACTTCTTCAAAGGCTCGGCCGATCATCCACGGCAGCACCACGCGCAACATCGTCACCTGCGCCACTTGTTCAATGATGGCCGACCCGGTCAACTGAGTGGGGTCGCGCAATACGGTGAGATCCAAAGCGGCCAAGTCCACACCGTCGCGGAAAAACGGGTTCAGGCCAGCACGCTTCAGGTATTTGTCGTCGAGAAACGAACATTGGCCGATGCGGGTGCTGAAATCCGGGCCGAACACCAGAATTGCGGCGCGGTCGCCGCGCGCGACCAAACGCTCGGCGGTGTCGCGGTCGCACATATCAAGGCGAATCCCGGCGGTTTGCTCCAGATCGCGTAGCACGACCTGTGCCCACGTGGTGACCGGTTTGCCTGCAGAATCCGGCGGCGGCGCATCGCCGGGTGGTGGGCCGCGATCCTCGAGAACCACGGTGATGCGCAGTCGATTATCCGGCTTTTGGCCAAATCCTTCACCGAGAGCCACCCCAAGGACGAAAATGAACACGACGGGCATGGCCAACAACACGACGGCAGCCCGGCGGTCGCGGAGCAGAACGCGGAGGTCTTTCGCGGCGAGGGTGCCGATGGCCATTGTCGCTAATCCCTCAGGGCATGCCCTGTCAATTGCAAGAACACGCGCTCCAGCGTGGGCGGCCGCAATTCCAAGTTGATCGGGGTGATGCCTTCACCCCGTAGTGTGGCGATCAATGCGGGCAATGTGGTCGGCGGATCATTAGTGGCTAACTCAACCGCGTCTTCATGACAGGTCACCTCCCCCACAGCGGGTAACAAACGCAATCTTTGCTCATTCACTCGTGAAGCAGTTCGGAAGCGAATGCGGCTGGTGTCCAGCTTGAGCAACTCCGTCAGCTTATCGCAACGGATGAATTGGCCGGCGTCGATGATGCCAACGCGCGGGCAAAGGGCTTGCACCTCTTCCATGTAATGGCTGGTGTAAATGATGGTGGTGCCGAGTGCGTTGAGCCGGCGGACCTCCTCGAAGATGGCGTTGCGGGATTGCGGGTCCACGCCGGTGGTCGGTTCGTCGAGAAAGAGGATCTGTGGGCCATGCACGACAGCAATGGCGAGATTCAAGCGCCGTTTCATGCCGCCGGAATAGGTGCCGGCCCGGTCGTTGGCGCGATCCGACAATTGCACGGCCGCGAGCACGGCATCGCTGCGCCGATTCAACTCATTGCCGCGAATGCCGTACAATCGCCCGAAGAACTGCAGGTTTTCCCGCGCCGTCAATTCGGGGTACAGCGCCAAATCCTGAGGGGCGAGGCCGATGTTGGCGCGAACCTGGTGGCCGTGAGGGGAAACGTCGTGACTATCCAGCGTTACTTTTCCGGCATCGGCCGTCATGAGGCCGGCAAGAATGGAAAGCAGCGTCGTCTTGCCCGCGCCGTTTGGACCCAATAGGCCGAATAGCTCGCCGGGCGCGATGGTGAAGCTGACGCCATCGAGCGCGACAATGCGGCCAAATCGCTTCCGAACGTTGTCAACGCGGAGCAGCCACGGTTCATTGAGGGCCAAGGAGGACACGATGGCATCGTACGCCGACGCACGGCTCCGCCAAGTCAATGACCAACCAATCGACCCAAGTGGCCGTTACGTGCTGTACTGGATGCATGCGTATCGTCGGCTGGATCACAACCATTCCCTTGACCACGCGCTTCATTGGGCCAACCTGCTGAAGAAACCCCTGGTCGCTTACGAAGGGCTGTGCCTGCACTATCCTTGGGCAAGTGCGCGGCTGCATCAGTTTATCCTCGAAGGCATGGCCGACAATGTTGCAAAAGCGAAGCGACTCGGCATCAACTATTGGCCGTTCGTGGCGACGCCGGAGCAACCGGGCCGTGGCTTGTTGCGTCAATTGGCGAAGAATGCTTGTCTGATCGTGACTGACGACTTCCCGGCATTCATCGTGCCACGACAAAACGCCGCGCTGGCCGAGCGAGCGCCGGTGCGGGTGGTTGCCGTTGACGGGAACAGCATGGTGCCGCTGACGTTGTTAGGCTCTGCCGTGTCTGCGGCAGCCCATTTGCGACCGCGAATTCACAAGGCGTTCGCCGAGGCATGGCCGCATCGTGCCGCGGCGGAACCCGACTTTGCCAGAGTCGTGCGCACAAAAATCGATGCACCATTTTCCGCATGGCGACCGCGCGATATTCCGAAGTTCGTAGCCACCTTGCCCATCGATCATGCAGTCAAGCGAAACGCCAATGTCATCGGTGGGGCCGAGCGCGCCAAGAACATTTTGAAGACATTCGCCAAGAACCGCTTGCCGGGTTATGCCGAACATCGCTCCGAGCCGGCGGCACCCGCAGATGGTCACGGTAGCGGCCTCAGTCCGTACCTGCATTTCGGACACATTTCGATTGAGGAAGTCGTCGCTAAAGTTCTGGGTCGCTGGACGCCTAAGCGGTTGAACATGACCTGTCGCGGCAAACGCGAAGGCTTCTATCACGAAGATGCAGACGTCAATTCGTTTCTAGACGAGGCGATCACGTGGCGCGACGTTGGCTACCACTGGCATTACCATCGCGTGGCCGATGTCGCGTCGTTGGACACGGCACTACCCACTTGGGCGTTGACCACATTGAACAAACATGCCAATGATCGGCGCGAGCATCTCTACACGCTAGAACAATTCGAAGCAGCGGACACACACGATGAACTTTGGAACGCAGCGCAAACGGAGTTGGTACACACAGGCGTGATTCACAACTACCTGCGGATGTTGTGGGGCAAGAAGGTGCTGGAATGGTCGGAGTCGCCTGCGGAGGCGTATCGCATTCTCGAACACCTCAACAACAAGTATGCGCTGGATGGCCGCGATCCCAACTCTTACACGGGCATCTTGTGGTGCTTTGGCTTGTTTGATCGGCCGTGGCCGCCGGAGCGACCTGTGTTTGGCAATATTCGCTACATGTCGTCGGCGAACACAGCCCGCAAATTCCGCGTAGCCGACTACGTAGCATATGTACAGTCGCTGAAGAATGTACGAGACAGCTAAACATTTTGGAATAAACGATATGCTAGGATGATAGCGGGCATGCCTGATGTTCCCGACCCAGGTGGTGCGAATGCCAGTTGCAGCGACCTCGGATCAATTCGTCGAATTATTGCGTAAGAGCCAGCTCGTCGAAGACGAGCGGCTCCAAGCGGCGCTGAAAGCGGTCGGCGGCGAAACGCCAAGCGAGCCGAAGGCGCTGGCTGACCTACTCATTAAGCAGGGCGTGTTGACGCCGTTTCAGGCGAGCCTGCTCATCAACGGCAAATGGCGCGCCGCCCAAGGCAATGGAGCCGCCGGCCCTGGCTCTTGAGGTCCACGGTTCACGGTGTCATCATCGGCTCGGTCAACGGGCGATGGGCTCGCCGATCAACTCGGGCCGCAGCTCATTGCCCAGCCGTTGGACGGCGGAACCCGGCCGATGCTGTTTTGACGTCATGACGTCGCATGGGCTAGCCTGCGTGCATGGCTACGGCTCCGAAACGTGCAACGATCTACTTTCCGCCGGCCATTCACCGAGCGCTCCGGATGAAGGCAGCGGCGTCCGAGCGCTCTATTTCTGACCTCGTAAGCGAGGCCGTGCGCATGAGCCTCGCCGAGGACGCCGACGACATCGAAGCCTTCGAAAAA
>JANLTA010000341.1:0-6774 GCA_031362705.1 Gemmataceae bacterium
GCTTGGCCAGCCCGAGAGCAACTGCCTGCGTGAGTTTGTCGACTTTTGCGACGAGGTCATCAATCGGCAGTGCATCCTGCGGTCGCTGCTTGGCCGGGCCACCCTTGAGAAAGGCGTGAAAGAAGCTGTTGAGGAACACGCTGCCTTCGAAATCGTTACCGGCAAATTTCTGATACTGGTACTCGAGAGCCGATTGGCTGGCGGCACACGCCGTCCACACTAGAACGCCCGCAGGCATCGCCTTCAGATCGGCTTCCAGCTTTGGGTCCATCGGCCCCGGCGACGGCCGTTCGGCACCCCGCCCCACATCCGCACGACACGCATCAAAGATCAGGAGTTTCTGCCGCGCTTTGCACGCTTGCAGTTTCTCGGCAAGCCATGCCAGTGGAATCATCGTTGTCGCAAGGCCTAGTTCACCATCGAGCGGTACAAGGTACGATTGACCATCCAACACTGTGGCATGGCCCGCGTACAGCAGCACGATGCGATCCTGCGGCCGTGACGTGGTTAGATACGACTCAATCGTCTTCTCCATGATCGACTTGATCGGCGGTACCGAGCCGCGATTGTTTTTTGCATCGGTGAGAAGAAAGAGCTGATCACGTGGAATTCGCCATTTCTCGGACAGCCGTTCCAGGAGCGCCGCTGGGCTGCGTTTGGGAGAACCAAAAAGAATCGGGTTGGCATAAAGGTACTGGTTGACGCTGATGGCGAGCATGCGTCGGGGAAACTGTTCCACACCCGGTTTGACCGCCGGCTCAGTCTTCTTTTCCTCAGCCAGAGGCTCAGGTTTTGGCGTCACCCTCTTCTTTTGCTCGACGGCCGGTGTGCTGGAAAGGTGGTCGCGATTGACATAAGCCGCTGTCCCGACCGCAGCAAGAAGCAAGCCAACGATTGTTCCGACAATCCACTTAGACTTCGACTGGGGGCGCGAAACAGCCGCGACGCGAACTGGCACGGCAAAGTCGATTTCTGATGCGCCAAATTCGGGCACCGTTGCGGCCGGATCGCTTTTTGGTCGAGCCTTGGGCCGAAAGCTAGCTCCGCACTTCGCGCATTTCAACGCCTGACCAACCATGTCGGCTGAAAACTGCACCGGCGCTCGACAGCCGGGGCACTTGGCATTGATCGTCTTGGTCGCCATGACCGTCTCCGCGGCACACTACCATGATTGTAACTGTCGTGACGTGACTTGGCTTGTTGCGATAGCGTCCGGGCAATAGCTTCTCGGCATGATGATGAATGGACGCATTGTTCGCCTGATCGCCGGCCGGGAAATCCGCGATCTCCTGCGTGACCGTCGCTCCGTGATCTTGTTGATCGTGCTGCCCATCTTGTTGTACCCCGGCTTCGGCGTCATCGGCTTCCTGTTTGCGCTGTCGCAGATGGATCACGTTTCGAAGATTGGCATATCGGGAATTGAGCATTTGCCGACTGCGTCCAAAGAGGCGAATGCCGACCCGGCGTTGATCGTCAACGACCGGTTCGCCGTCGAGTTTTGCGAGTCTGCTGCCGATTCGTCGCACCTTGAAATCCATCGTATGGCACGTGGCGACACCGCCCCGCTCGCCAACAAGGCCATTCATGCGTGGCTGGACATTCCCGAAGACTTCCGGGCGAAACTGGCCGAAGGCTCGGCAACCATGGAGATTCGCAACCGCGACGGTGATGAGATCTCCAAACTGGCCACGCAACGATTGAGCCGAGTGTTGCGTTCCTATGCCAGTGCTTTGAAAAAGGCCCGGTTCGCGCGGCGGGGCTTACCTCAAGACTACGATGTGCCGTTGGTCATTCGTGAACCACAGGATGCCGAATCCATGGTTCAGCGGGCGTCCTCTGAGGTGCGCGACCAACTGGCGAAGTTCATTCCATTCATGCTCGTGATGTGGGCCTTGGCCGGGGCGCTGCACCCCGCCATCGACTTGTGTGCCGGTGAAAAGGAGCGCGGCACCATGGAAACGCTGCTTATCAGCCCGGTGGATCGCCGTGAAATTGTCGCCGGTAAGTTCCTGGCCGTCTGGTTTTATGCCACCCTGACCGCTTGGTGGAATCTCCTTTGGATGGCGGCGCTTTGCCTGATCGGCCCGTGGTTGCTCAGCCATTGGGGCGGCGATGTCGAGTTCATCCGGCTCATCAGTCTCGTTATCTGCTTCCCATTGACCTTGCCGATGACGGCGCTATTCGCTTCGTTGGCGCTTGCCTTGGGTGCCTATGCGCGCAGCACAAAAGAGGGCCAGTATTATTTGCTGCCGCTATTCCTCGCCGTGATGCCGCTGGTAATGCTCAGCATGGCACCCAATGCCGATTTGACTCTTGGCATGAGCCTGATCCCTGTTACCGGTTTTTGCCTCATGTTGCAAAAAATGATCGGCCCGACGCCGTGGGCCGAGGTGCTGCCTTATTTCATTCCCATGGTGGCATCGTTGACCGTTTGCGTCCTTGTGGCCTCATGGTGGGCTGTCCGCCAATTCCACCGCGAGGAAGTCCTGTTCCGCGAATCCGACAACTCCGCCATCCGCGGCTGGCTAACGAGCTTCTCCGACAAGCCGACGGTTCAATGAGTTGCCAGCGGATTGAATACTAATCCCGTCAGCAGCTTGGGATAAAAGTACGTCGACTTCTGCGGCATTTTCTCACCGATGTTCGCCAGTTTCGCCACATCGGCGACTGAGGCAGCTGGCACCAACGCGGCTAACTCACATCGCTTCGATTTCTGCGCGGCCAGAGCTTCCTCAAGTTGATGCACGTACTCATAGGTGAATCCCTGCTGCAGATCCGCGAACTGATGCCCGATCACCAGTCGATGCAAGACACTTACAGACAGGCCTCGCCATGTTTCCGTATGTTCCGGTGCCAACTCGGCCATCACCAAAAGGTCGCGTGGTTTGGCGACAACCCAGGTGCCATCGCCGACACCAAATGCCAAGCTACCTTGGCCGAACTCGATGGACGTGCGATCCCACGCGGCATGTCCGGCGGCTTCACCCTTGCCGACTTCAATGATGTCGAAGTGGTTGCCCAGTCGCTTAACCAAATCACTAGCCGTGATTGCCCCGCACCCGCGAATCAACCGGTGCGTTGGTTGAACAACCAACCCCGGGTCGCTCATGCCTACGAGCATCATCAATCCAAATCGCGCCGGCTCCTCGCCTTGCTGTTGTGCGGCCGGCCCCAGCACCTGATCGCGATACGTCAAACACGTTTCATAGCGATGATGCCCGTCGGCAATCAACACCGGCCTTGGCCCAAGCAAGCCCGACACCTTGGCAATGACTGTCTGATCTGTGACCGGCCACAACCGGCTGACCACGCCAAGGTGATCCATCGCCTCGAACGGCGGCTGCCGGCCCACCGCGGCGTCAAGCAAACCCTGCACTTCGTGCTTGTCGTCAGGAAACAAGCCAAACACCGGACTGAGATTGGCGCTCGTCGCTTCCATGAGCCGTAACCGATCCATCTTCGGCCCGGCAAACGTTTCCTCATGCGGTTGCACGATCAACTTGGCAAACGGCTCCAACTTGATCCGCGCGAGAAAGCCCTTGCGAGTGTGCCTTTGGCCATCAATCTCGAAATCCTGGTGGTACACATAAAAGCCACGCGCCGAATCCTGTTGAAGGATGCCATCGCGGCACCAATCCTTGTAAATCTGCCCGGCCTTGGCGTAACGATCTTCGCCGACAGGCAAGTCGATATTGACTACGTTGTATTTGTGTCGGGCGACCAGCCGCGCCCTAAAGGCATCGTCGATCACGTCGTAAGGCGGAGAAATCACGTCGGCCAGCGAACCGACACGGCCCAAATCATAGCGGTACGCGCGAAACGGTTGGATGTCGGCCATGTCCATATCCTTAAGTGTGAGTTCATTATCACATCCCACGGGCGTGCCGACCACATGACCGACGCGGAACTGCGACGCCGACTTGCCGACAACCTGGCGGCCGTGGAAGCGCGCATCGTGTCTGCATGTGTACGAGCTGGCCGCCAACGCGATGACGTCACGCTGATCGCCGTGACCAAATATGTCTCGATCCACGTCGCCGGTATCTTGCATGACCTGGGCGTCCGCGACCTGGGCGAAAGCCGGCCGCAGGAGTTGTGGAAAAAAGCCGCCGCCTTGCCGGCGACCGTGGTTTGGCACCTCATCGGCCACCTTCAGCGCAACAAGATTGACAAGACGCTGCCATTGGTTTCGTACATTCACTCGCTTGATAGTATGCGATTACTTGAAGCCATCGAAACGGAAGCGGCACGCCAAAATCGGCGCGCCAATGTACTGGTCGAGATTAATCTCAGCGGCGAAGACAACAAGACCGGGTTGCCCGCCGATCAGCTTCAAGCGCTACTCGCGGCCGCAACCAACTTGCCCCACATCGGCGTTGCCGGCTTGATGACAATGGCGGCCCGCGATGAACCGGAACACTGCCGTCCCGTCTTCGCAGCACTGCACCAAATCACCGGCAACGGGTCGCTGCGATCAATGGGCATGAGCAACGATTTCGAAGTCGCTATCGAAGAAGGCGCGACCCACATTCGCCTCGGCAGCGTCTTGTATGATGGAATACCCGAAGAAAACTTGCGGACATGAAGTCGAACATCCGCGGGCCGGCATTGGTCACCCTTGTTTCGTGCCCACATAAAGCGTGGCGATGCCGAAGGTCATGGAATGGTAGCACAAGTCCACGAGACTATGTTTGCCCATCTCGTCGAGCAACGCTTCGTAGTCCGGAAACTCCAGCACGCTCGCCGGAAGGTATTGATAAGCTGAATCGCGGCTGCGGGATAACAACTGCCCGATCTTCGGCAGGATGTGCCGGAAGTAGAAGCGATACGCTCGGCCAAAGAGCCAATGCCGCGGCTTGCTGAACTCCAACACCGCGACCTGACCACCAGGTTTCACCACCCGTGCCATCTCGGCGAGTCCCCGACGAAAGTCAGTCACATTGCGCAGGCCGAACGCGACGGTCGTGATCTGAAACGTGTTGTCCGGAAATGGCACCTGTTGCGAATCGGCTTCAATAATCTGGATGCGATCAGTGGCTTTCTTTTTCGTGGTCTTGGCGATGGCCCGTACTAACATGGGATGACAGAAGTCACTGGCGAAGATCGGTACTTGGCCTTTGCAAGAACGGTGATAGGCGAGAGCCAGATCGCCCGTGCCCGTGCAAAGATCGAGAATTGGGTCGTTGCCGACTGACGCAACGATGCGCGTGGTCCGCCAGCGCCAGTAGCGATCGATGTTGAAGCTCAGCAGATGATTGAGCAGATCGTACCACGGCGCGATGTCTCCGAACATTCGGCGGATTCGCACTTCCTTTTTGTCGAGCAGCGCTGTGGCCATGTGAATCATATTATGGTGCATTTCGCCTTTCGGGCCGCCGCAGTTTCGTATAATATCGGCAACCAATTCAGATACCGCAGGGGATGGTGCCATGTTAACGGCCGAAGGCTGTAAGGCGCGCCGGCTCCGTATGTGGGAACGGTTCGACGTGCCGGGTTTGAGGGAAATCGTCTTAGCCGACCCGGCTCACGTCCGTTATTTCGCCAATGCTTATGTGACGCCATTCAGCCTCGGCGGCGACGAAATGATCGCCCTGTCGATCCGCCGCGATGGCTCGACGACGCTGTTTCACGACAACCGGGCGCCAGATTCGCTTTCAACGGCCTTCGTCGATGAACACATCAAGATTCCGTGGTACGACGGTCAGCGACCGGCCCTCTATGCTCGCCAGCTTGCACTGTTGAAGATGCCGACACCGCCGATGGATCTGCCCGGGCAGCCGCATTTCGAGAAGCTCGTCAAAGTCGTTTCCGATATGCGCCGCCGCAAAGACCCCGACGAGATTTCACTTCTCAATGAATGTTGTCGCATTGCCGAGTCCGGCCACGATTGGGCCTTGTACAACATCGTCGCCGGCATGACCGAGTTGGATGTGTTCAGCGGTGTCGAAGCCATGTGCGACCGTGTCGCCGATGAGCCAATCATCGTCTACGGCGACTTCGTGGTTTCGCCGGGTCCGGAACGCCGGGGCGGCAGGCCGATGGCCAATGAGATCAAGAATGGCGACTTGTTCATTCTCGATTTCTCCGTGGTGCTGCGTGGTTATCGATGCGACTTTACCAACACTGTCTGCGTCGGCGGCAACCCTAACAAGAATCAGGTCAACTTGCTCAAATGGTGCGAGGAAGCTCTCGTCGCCGGTGAAGAGAAGCTTAAGTGCGGTGCCCGCTGTCAGGATGTGTACGACGCCGTGCGCGACTCATTTGAGAAAGTTGGCAAGGCCGATTACTTCCCACATCACGCCGGACATGGCATCGGCCTGATGCACCCGGAGCCACCCTACATCGTGCGGCAATCGTCGGAAACTCTTCGCGAACACGATGTGGTGACGTTGGAACCGGGCTTGTACATGATCGGCATCGGCGGCCTCCGCATTGAACACAACTATGTCATCACCACGGATGGCTATGAACGCATGAGCCAGCACAAGATCGCGCTGGTCGCTGACTAGGTCGAGTTATTTTGGCGTTGAGAAAATATCACTGACCGATGGCGCCAGCGGCACGACATCCTGTTTTTTGTCAGCGACAGCCGCAAACGTGGGATTTCGAAAGATGTTGCGTTCATCTATCGAGACCGCGGGATACGGCAGCATCGTCGGCAGGTCACTGGGCTTTCCCAGCGGCACTTCAACCAGCAGCCCGCCGGCAAAGTTGATCTTGGCGACCATCTCCAGCAACGCGAACGAGCCTTCGGACTGAATCGGGCAACGTGCC
>JANLTA010000374.1:0-3578 GCA_031362705.1 Gemmataceae bacterium
CCAAAGGTTTGCAGGAACTTCTTCGTAGTGCCGTATAGCACGGGCCGGCCCAGGGAGTCGTGGCGGCCGGTGATTTGCACGAGCTTGCGTTCCATCAGCACGCGCACGGCATCGCCACAGTGGACGCCGCGGATATTCTCCAGGTCGGCGCGCATGATCGGTTGGCGGTAAGCGATGATGGCCAGTGTCTCCAGCAGTGCGGGCGATAGCTTGGTATCCGGCGTCGAACGCCGAAGTCGCACGAGCCACGGGTAGAATTCCGGGCGGGTGAGCAGTTGATAGCCGCCGGCCAGTTCTTCAATTTGAAACGCGGATTTGTCGGCTTCGAACAATGCACGGAGTCGCTGGATCAGCTGCTGGGTTTCCGCGACATCGGCCAGCCCGACGGCCGTGGTGAGTTTGCGCTCCGTGAGCGGTTCATCGGCGAGCCAGAGGATAGCTTCCAACCTGGCCATCTCGGCATCGCGCTGGCCGGCAACTTCAACTACGGCTTCGACCATGACATTGCGCAAACGATATGAAGCCGGCAACCGATGATTGCCGATCTTGCGTCGCGCGCGAATGGCCGGGTTCGATATTTTCAGCGGATGGATCACGTTGCCGTCCGATGCCCGTGGCGATAACCTGTCAACCTACCTGAATTGGCGGCTTCCTATAACCCCGGGCCGAGGGTCGTTTGCGTGGATTCGTTGTGGCGTTTTGTCACTGAACATTGGCAAACTGTGCTTCTCGCCGTCGTGGCGGCGAGTGTTTTGGTCACATTCGTTGCACTCTCAGCGCTCATATTTATATGGATGGAACGCAAGGTTGCCGGGCGCATGCAGGACCGGCTTGGTCCGACCCGCGTCGGCGGCAAGTTCGGCTGGCTGCAAACCCTCGCCGATGGCTTGAAACTTCTCGTCAAGGAAGACGTTATCCCGGCCGATGCCGATTCGTTCCTGTTTCGCATGGCGCCCTATGTGGCCTTTTGCGGAGCCTTTGTGCCGTTTCTCGCGCTGCCCTTCGGCAATCGACTGGTGGCACAGGAACTCAACGTCGCCATTTTCTTTATGTTGGCAGTTATGTCGAGTGAAGTATTCGGCGTGATTCTGTCGGGTTATGGCTCTGGATCGAAGTGGTCGCTATTCGGCGGCATTCGCGAGGCGGCTCAGGTCGTCAGTTATGAAGTGCCTCGGGCCATGTGCGTGTTGTTGCCGGTGATCCTGGCAGGAAGCTTGAATCTCAACACCATTGCCAACAACCAAGCCGGGTTCATCTGGAAGTGGTACATCTTCAACGACCCGTTCACCTTCGTTGCCTTCTTTGTGTTCTTCATCTGCGGCACGGCCAGTTGCAAACGCGCACCATTTGACTTGGCCGAAGCCGAGAGCGAGTTAGTCGCCGGCTTCCATACGGAATACTCCGGTCTGCGCTGGAGTCTGTTCTTCATGGCCGAATACGGGGCGATGTTCGCCATCTCTGCTATCGCCGTAACACTGTTCCTCGGCGGCTGGAACCTCGGCGTGCCTTGGGAGAATCTGCTGCCATTTGATCGGAATGGATGGACGTATATTGGTCTGTTCAACACCGTCAGCGCGGTGATCTTCATATCGAAGGGCTTCACTCTGGTCTTCGTGATGATGTGGGTGCGGTGGACGTTGCCGCGTTTGCGCATCGATCAGGTGATGACCACTTGTTTGAAGTATTTGCTGCCAATCAGCTGTGTCCTGCTCATGGGGCAAACGCTGTGGTTGCTATTGGTGCCGGTGATGGTAAAGCAGTACCTGCCATTGGCGATTGCCGCGGTCACACTGGTGCCGCTGGTCATTGTGTTTCAACAGATGATGTTCGCGCCGGCTGCGAAGAACTTGCTGCCGACGACGTGGGATGCCACGCGAGCTTAACTCAATCGGATTGCGATGGACGTCGGGACGCTGTTTTTCTGGATCATTGCCGCTGTGGTGGCCTCGAGCGCCATCATGGTTGTGGTTACGCAGAACATTGTCCGTGCCGCCGTGTGGTTGCTGTTCACGTTGGCCGGCACGTCGATCCTGTATTTTCAGCTCAACGCCGATTTTGTCGGCGCGACGCAACTCATTGTCTACGTCGGCGGCACACTTGTGTTGGTTGTCTTCGGTGTGATGTTAACGGCCCAGGGGCCGTTCGTGTCGCTCCGCACCGGACCCGGCGAGTGGGCCGTCGCAACCATCGCGGGCTTGCTCTTTCTCGGCGTGTTGATGGCAAGCACCACCGGCATTAAGTCGAGCGGTATCGTTAAAGAGGCACCCAGCGTGCAGCAACTCGGCGAAGGCTTCCTTGGCTTGATCGAAGCGACGAAGCCTGGGCAAATGACGGGTTATCCCGAAGGTACGCCGGCTCCGGATCGATCACGGGTGGCGTACTTGCTGCCGTTTGAAATCGTCTCGGTTCACTTGCTCGTGGTCCTCATCGGAGCGGCATACCTGGCCCGCGCCAAACGCCGGTCGGGAGGCCACGCATGAGCGAACTCGATCCACTCACTCCTTACCTCTGGCTTGGCGCGTTGCTCTTCACTTGTGGTGTGATCTGCATGGCGACCAAGCGCAATGCCATCGGTGTGCTGATGGGCGTCGAGTTGGTGCTGAACGGTGCCAACGTGAACTTCGTCGCCTGTGCCCACTACAACGCAACCTTCGCGCTCGAAGGCCAGGTGTTTGCCCTGTTCACGATTGTGCTGGCGGCCGCTGAGGCGGCCATTGCTTTGGCCATCGTGCTGAACTTTTACAACAACCACAACACCGTTGACGTGGACGCGGCGGCGGAGTTGCGGGGATAACCGCGAATCATGTTGGATTTTGCCGACAATCCCGGAATGCTCTATGTCGTTGGCACTTTGGTGCCACTGGCTAGTTTCGTTGCGCTTTTGACGCTTGGTGGCTTGAAGAATCTCGGGCGGCGCTACAAGGACACGGGTTGGGGTCAGTCGCTTTACTGGTTGCTGGGTGGCGATGAACCGGGTCGCGCGGGAGCATATGTGGCCACATGTGCCATTGGCATCTCGTGCGTCATGGGCACGATCGGGTTGGTTCGGTTTCTTGGTGAGCATCCGCTGCCGAAACATGATCACACGCAACATACCGCGGCCGACGCACACCATGGACATGAACAGGAAGAACCCAAGCACGCTCACGCCGATGACCACGTCGATGCCGCGTGGGCCGGGCGTGTGACATTTGCCACCGTGGGTCGAATGCAAAGCGACCACCGGCCCGGCATGAAGATGGAACTCGGCTACCGCATCGATCATCTCGGCGCGGTAATGTTCGCGATGGTTACGTTTATCGCCACGCTGATCCATATCTTTGCGCTTGGCTACATGGGCGACGAAACGCAGAAAATGGTGGACGACCACCAGGCCCACGTGACACGCCGCGGCCGGTACCAGAACTTCTTCATGTGGTTCTCGCTGTTCAGCTTCTCGATGTTGAATCTGGTGATTGCCGACAACTTCTTTCAGGTATTCGTCAGTTGGGAACTGGTCGGCGCGTGCTCATTCGGCCTGATCGGCTTCTATTACGAACGTCACTCGGCCAGCACCGCCGCCAACAAGGCGTTCATTA